>NZ_JABWEF010000009.1:0-274786 GCF_013369445.1 Duganella sp. BJB1802
CTCGACCAGCTCGTGCGTCACGCACATCATCAGCGGCGAGCGCGTGGCCATCACCTGCAGCGTCTTTTGCGCGAAGGCGCTGTCGTCCGTCTTCAGCGAGGCGACGATGGCCGGCACCGAGCCGGCGCCGAAGTGGCGGTCGATGGCGGCGCGTTCGGCGGCCAGCTTGCTGTCGCCCGCCGCGTCCTTGAACGGCGCCGCGAAGGCGGCGATGGCGGCCCGCAAGCCGGTGCCCGGCGTCGCGTCAAGCAGGGCCGACAGCGCCGCCATCTCACTGCCCGGTACGAAGTGGTCGGCCAAGCCGGCGTGCAGCGCGTCGGCCGCGCCGATGGTCACGCCGGTCACGCCCAGGTAGCAGCCCAGCTTGCCCGGCGCGCGCGACAGGAAGTAGCTGCCGCCCACGTCAGGGAACAGGCCGATGTTCACCTCCGGCATGGCCATCTTCGTGCGCTCGGTGACGATGCGCACGCGGCAGCCGGGACCGCCCTGCGCCACGCCCATGCCGCCGCCCATGACCACGCCGTCCATCAGCGCGATGTAGGGCTTGGGATAAAAATGGATCAGGTGGTTGAGCGCGTACTCCTCGGTGAAGAAGTCCTCCACCAGCGCGCTGCCGCCCTGCGGCGTGGCGCGGCCGGCGTCGTAAAAGAAGCGGATGTCGCCGCCGGCGCAGAAGGCCTTCTCGCTGCTGCTGCGGATGACGACTGCGGCGATGGCGCTGTCGTCGCGCCATGCCAGCAGCGCCTGCGTGATCGCGCGCACCATCGCCAGCGATAAAGAGTTCAAGGCCTTGGGCCGGTCCAGCGTGATGAAGCCGGTTCCGTTGCTGACGCTGGTGTGGACGTATTCGCTCATGAGGTCGCAGGATAGTGGTGAAAACCCTATTCTATGCGGGCGCAAAAAAGGGCGCCAGTGCGCCCTTAGTTTGATGGTGCCGAGGCCGTTGTTATAGGGCGGCGGCAGCGGGTTCGTAGCTATCCGGGAGATGCTTGATCGCATCGTGGCCGTGCTCTTGGACCTTGGCTTTGTACTTCATGACCTGCCGATCCAGCTTGTCGACCAAGGTGTCGATGGCGGCGTACAGGTCCTGCGACAGGCTTTCCACGTAGACGGTCTTGCCCGACATGCGCAGGTTGATTTCAGCCTTCTGGCGTTTCTCTTTCTCTTTAAGGTTATCTACGGTCAGGATGACAGCAATATCAATCACTTGATCAAAGTGGCGGGTGACGCGTTCCAGCTTGCTCTGCACGTATTCACGGATGGCAGAGGTCACTTCGAGATGATGTCCACTGATGGTGAGATTCATACACACTCCTAAAGATAATGTCGCTTCTTACGGTTAGTGCGGGGCCCATTGCCACCGGGCGCGCAGGAACCAAGTAACTACAAAGACTTGCGGAGACTGACTGGCGGGATCTTTAAAGCTTCGCGATATTTGGCAACAGTTCGTCGCGCAATCACCATGCCTTGTTCTCCCAGCATGTCCGCAATCTTACTGTCGGATAAAGGATTTTTCGGGTCTTCTGCTCCTGTCAATTGCACGATGAGTGCGCGTATCGCCGTCGAACTTGCTTCCCCCCCCGCTTCGGTGGCGACATGGCTACCAAAGAAATATTTCAACTCAAACATGCCATGCGGGGTCAGCATATATTTTTGAGTTGTTACACGAGAAATAGTGCTCTCGTGTAGACCCAGTGTATCAGCAATTTCGCGAAGCACAAGGGGGCGCATGGCAACCGCGCCATGGGAGAAAAAGTTCTTTTGTCGTTCTACTATCGCTTGTGCGACGCGCAAAATCGTGTCGAAACGCTGGCGCATATTCTTGATCAGCCACTTCGCTTCCTGCAGCTGCGCGCCCATCGCGCCCTCGCCTTTTCCCTGCTTGAGCAGGTTGGCGTACATGGCGTTCACGCGCAGGCGCGGCATGACGTCGTTGTTGAGGCTCACTTGCCAGCCGTTGCGCGCTTTTTTGACGATCACGTCCGGCACCACGTAGTCCGACACGTCCGACGCGAACGCCGAGCCCGGATGTGGATTGCACTGGCGGATGACGGTTTGTGCTTCGCGCAAATCCTCGTCGTCGCACACCAGCGCCTTCTTCAATTTGTTGAAGTCGCGCTGGGCGAACCAGGTCAGATGATTTTCCACGATGGCCAGCGCCATGCGCCGCGTCACCATCGGTATGCCCGGCAGGCGCTTGATCTGCAGCGCCAAACATTCGGACGCGTTGCGCGCGCCCACGCCCATCGGGTCGAAGCTTTGCAGCAGCGACAAGGCGGTGCGCAGCTCGTCGATGTCCACCTCCAGCTCCTCCGGCAGGCGGGCGTGGATCTCGTCCAGCGATTCCTCGAGGTAGCCGTTCTCGTCCAGCGCGTCGATGATCAGCTCGACCAGCGCGCGGTCGCGCATCTCCAGCACCGTCACGCGCATCTGCTCCATCAGGTGCTCGCGCAGCGTGCAGTGGCTGGCCTCGAGCTGCGGGCGCGAATCCTCGTCGTCGGGCGCCTTGCTGCGGCCGGCGTCGCTCCAGTCGACGTCGGCGTCGCTGCTGGTGCTCTCGGTGTCGGCGGCCGGGCCGTCGTAGTTGTCGGCGTCGGCGGCAGGCGCTTCCTGGGCGTTGGGCGGGCCTTCGGGCGGCGCGTCGCCGACCGGGGCTTGTTGGCTGATGGCGCCGTCCGACAGCAGCCGCAGCGAGCGGTCCAGCGGGTCGTCGAGGCGCTCCAGCAGCGGATTATCGGTCAGCAGCTGTTCCAGTTCCTGATGCAGCTCCAGCGTCGACAGTTGCAGCAGCCGGATCGACTGCTGCAGCTGAGGCGTCAGCGCGAGGTGCTGCGACGTGCGCAGTTGCAAAGACTGTTTCATGGGTTTTACATACGGAAGTGTTCACCCAGATACACGCGACGCACCGATTCGTTGGCGATGATGTCGTCTGGCCGGCCTGAAGCCAATACCGTGCCCTGGTTGATGATATATGCGCGGTCGCAGATGCCCAGCGTCTCGCGCACATTGTGATCGGTAATGAGGACGCCGATGCCGCGTTCCTTGAGGAAGCGCACGATGCGCTGGATCTCAATGACGGCGATCGGGTCGACCCCGGCGAATGGTTCGTCGAGCAGCACGAAGCGCGGGTTGGTCGCCAGTGCGCGCGCGATCTCCACGCGGCGGCGCTCGCCGCCCGAGAGCGACAGCGCCTGGTTCTCGCGCAGCTTTTCGATCTGCAAATCGGCCAGCAGGGTATTGAGCCGTTCATCAATGGCAGCCTTGGATAAAGGCTTGCCGTCCACTTTCTGAATTTCGAGGACGGCGCGGATATTTTCTTCCACCGTCAGCTTGCGGAACACCGACGCTTCCTGCGGCAGGTAGGACAAGCCGAGCGAGGCGCGGCGGTGGATGGGCAGCGAGGAGATGTCGGTGCCGCTGATGTCGATGCTGCCGGCGTCCGACGGCACCAGGCCGACGATCATGTAGAACGAGGTGGTCTTGCCGGCGCCGTTGGGGCCGAGCAGGCCCACCACTTCGCCGCATTCGACCTGCAGGGAGACGTCATGCACGACCTGGCGCTTGCCGTAGGTCTTTTGCAGGCCGCGTACGATCAGGGTGCTACCGCAGGATGGTTCCATGCTCACTTCTCCGTGGCCGGCGGCGTCGACGCGGCCGGCGTGGTTGCTGGCGCGGTGGCCGGCGCGGCCGGGCGGATGGTCGGCTGGATCACCATGGTGCCGCGGCCGGCGCCCGGCTTGCTCTCGCCGGTGACGGTGTTCTTCACGGCGAACTGTTCCTTGCGGCTGTCGTAGGAGATGAACTCGCCGTTGACCTCGTCGCTGAGGCGGCCCGCTTCGAGGCGACGCACCTTGGCCTTGGAGAACAGCTTGACCAGGTCGGTCTTGTTGCTGTATTCGATGCGCTCGGCCTCGCCCTCGACCCACTGGTCGCCGGCGCCGTCGCGCTTCTGGCGGAAGGTGGCCGGCGTGCCGGGCGTGCTGGTGAGCACGACGAAGTCGTAGCCTTCGGGGTCGGTGGTCATCACCGCCTTGGGCGACTTCAGCAGCAAGGTGCCGCGCGTCAGGATCACGTTGCCGATCAGCGTCTTGACCTGCTTGACGTCGTCGATCTGCAGGTCGTCGTACTGGATCGTGGTCGGCTTGGTGGAGTCGGCCTTTTCCGCGTGGGCGGCACAGGCCGCCATCAGCAGCACGGCGGCCGAAAACATCAGTTTTTTCATCGTCATTCCATTCTTCATCGTTGGTTCTTCAATGGCCGGGGCGCGGCGGCAGCACCAGCTGCCCGCGTCCGCCCAGCTGCACTTCGCGGGTGGCGTTGTTGGCCTTCATGCCGACGCCGTTGGCGGTGGCGTTGCCGATTTCCAGCGCCACCGGCGCCGTGGTTTCCATCCGTTCCTCGTCCGGGTACACCGTCAGGGTCGAGGTCGTCATGCGCAGCGCCTGCGCCTTCGGCGTGGCCGGGCGCACCACGTCCACATTACCACTGAGCTTGACGCGCGTATTGCCCTGGTCGACATGGGCGGTGTCGGCATGCATATTCATCGGCGGCTGGTCGCCGGACAGGCTGTGCACGTACGGCTTGTCGATGTCGGAGGCGTCGCCGACCGGCCGGTGGGTCAGCTTCTCGCCGGAGATGATGTAGGCCGGCTGGCCGGTCTTGTTCATGCGGACCATGCTGAAGCGGTCGATGATGTAGTCCGGCTCGTCGCGGTGCTGGTCGGCCTGCGCCTGCTGGCCGGCCTGGTTGACCACCTGCACCAGCCAGAAGCTACCGACGGCGACCAACACACCGACCACCATCACGATGGTCAGCTGCCAGCGGTGGGCTGTTCTCTTATGCATGCTCGGTCCTCGTCAAACCAGGAACTGCGCCATCACGCGCTCGTACGTGCCCTGCGCGTGCAGCAGCAGTTCGCACACTTCGCGCACGGCGCCGCGGCCGCCGGCGGCGACCGTGGTGTGGTGGGCGCGCTCCAGCACCTCGGCGCGGCCGTTCGGCACGGCCACCGCGAAGCCGACGCGCGTGAGGATGGGCAGGTCGACCACGTCGTCGCCGATGAAGCCGACCTGCTCGGCGGTGAGGCCGGTCTTTTCCAGCAGCGCCTTGAACGGCGTGAGCTTGTCGTGGCCGCCCTGGTGCAGGAAGCCGATGCCGAGGTCGGCCGCGCGCTTGATCACCTGCGGCGACGTGCGCGCGCTGATGATGGCGGTCTGCACGCCGGACTCCTGCAGCAGCTTGATGCCCAGGCCGTCATGCACATTAAAGGTCTTGAGCGCCTCTCCCTCGGCGCCGTAGTGCAGGCTGCCGTCGGTCAGCACGCCGTCGACGTCGAAGATCATCAGCTTGACGCGCGCGGCGCGTTCCACATAGGTCGGTTCGGTCATCAGATCACCTTGGCGCGGGTCAGGTCGTGGATGTGCAATGCGCCGACCAGCTTGCCGTCGGCGTCGGTCACCAGCATCTGGTTGATGCGGAACTGCTCCATCACGGCGACGGCGTCGACCGCCAGCTTTTCCGGCGAGATGCTGCGCGGGTTGGCGTGCATGACGTCGCGGATCACGACCTTGGTGAAGTCCTGGACCTTCTCGATCATGCGGCGCAGGTCGCCGTCGGTGAACACGCCGATCGGCTTGTTGTCGGCGTCGACCACGGCGGTCATGCCCATGCCCTTCTGCGTGATCTCCAGCAGCGCGTCGGTCAGCTTGACGTCGGCGGTGACCTTGGGCACGGCGTCGCCGCTGCGCATGACGTCGCGCACATGGGTCAGCAGGCGGCGGCCCAGCGCGCCGCCCGGATGCGAGCGGGCGAAGTCCTCCTCCTTGAAGCCGCGCAGGTCCAGCAGCGCGACGGCGATGGCGTCGCCCAGCGCCAGCGTGACGGTGGTGGAGGTGGTCGGCGCCAGGTTCATCGGGCAGGCTTCCTTGGCCACGGCCACGTTCAGGTGGACGTCGGCGATGCCGGCCAGGCTGGAGCCGGGCTTGCCGGTCATGGCGATGACCTTGCTGCCCATGCGCTTGACCACCGGCAGGATGGTCATCAGCTCGGCGCTCTCGCCGGAGTAGGAAATGGCGATGAAGGCGTCGTCGGCGGTGACCATGCCGAGGTCGCCGTGGGCGGCTTCGGCCGGATGCACGAACAGCGCCGGCGTGCCGGTCGAGGCCAGCGTGGCGGCGATCTTGCGGCCGATGTGGCCGGACTTGCCGATGCCGGACACGACCACGCGGCCCTTGCAGTTCAGCAACAGTTCGATGGCCTGCACCACGCTGTCGTCGGCGTCCAGGCGGGCGTTCAGGGCGGCGATGGCCTCGGCCTCGTTCTGCAGGGTGTCGCGGGCAAGGCGCAACGCATGCGCGGCCATATTTGCGTCAAAAGCTTTCAGCATTGTTTTTTCATGGGTTACACTCATGCCCAAGTATAGCCGAATTGAGAAAGCAAAAAACTTGCCAGTAACAACATAAGGGCCCCTACAGCCCACAAACAACGAAATAATATTTTCTGGCCAGGTTGATATGACGTTTACACCTTTGGAATTGACCTTGTTGTTGCTGGGCAGCGCGGTGCTGGGCGTGGTCGCCTTCCGCATGCTGCAACTGCCGCCGATGCTGGGCTACCTGGCGGTCGGCATCCTGATCGGCCCCCACGCGCTGGGCCTGGCCGAGTCGAGCGAGGCCTTCCACTCGCTGGCCGAGTTCGGCGTGGTGTTCCTGATGTTCTCCATCGGGCTGGAATTCTCCCTGCCCAAACTCATGGCCATGCGCCGCATCGTGTTCGGGCTGGGCATGGCGCAGGTGGTGCTGACCATCGCCGCCACCATGGTGTTCGGCTGGGCCATCGCCACCCAGCTGCCGCCGGCCATCCACATCGGCTGGCAGGCCTCGTTCGCGCTGGGCGGCGCGCTGGCCATGTCGTCCACCGCCATCGTCTCCAAGATGCTGACCGAGCGGCTGGAGCTGGAAAGCGCGCACGGCCGCAAGATCATCGGCATCCTGCTGTTCCAGGATCTGGCCGTGGTGCCGCTGCTGATCCTGATCCCGTCGCTGGGCCAGCGGCCGGACGCGCTGGCCGAGACGCTGGCCTGGGCCGGCGTCAAGGCCGTGATCGTGCTGGCGCTGTTGCTGTTCTTCGGCCAGAAGCTGGTGCGCGGCTGGTTCACGGTGGTGGTCAAGCGGCGCTCGCAGGAACTGTTCATGCTCAACCTGCTGCTGATCACGCTGGGCGCGGCCTGGATCACCGAGCGCGCCGGCCTGTCGCTCGCGCTGGGCGCCTTCGTGGCCGGCATGCTGATCTCCGAGACCGAGTACAAGCACCAGGTGGAGGAGGACATCAAGCCCTTCCGCGACGTGCTGCTGGGACTGTTCTTCATCACCATCGGCATGCTGCTCAACGTGCGGCTGGTGATGACGCACTGGTGGCTGGTGCTGGTGCTGCTGGCGGGGCCGGTGCTGCTCAAGTTCGCGCTGATCGCCGGGCTGGCCAAGTTGTTCGGCGCCTCGGACGGCGTGTCGATGCGTACCGGCCTGGCGCTGGCGCAGGCCGGCGAGTTCGGCTTCGTGCTGCTGAACCTGGCCGGCGGCAGCCATCTGATGGACCCGCTCATCATCCAGGTGGTGCTGGCGTCGATGGTGCTGTCGATGCTGGTGGCGCCGTTCATCATCGCCAAGTCGGACCAGATCGTGATGAAGGTCTCCAGCAACGAATGGATGATGCAATCGCTGGCGCTGACCAAGATCGCCAGCCGCACCATGTCCACCAACAAGCACGTGATCGTGTGCGGCTTCGGCCGCAGCGGGCAGAGCCTGGCGACCCTGCTGGCCGAGGAAAATATCGACTACCACGCGCTGGACCTGGATCCGGAGCGGGTGCAGGAGGCGCAGACGGCCGGGCGCAACGTGTCCTACGGCGACGCCGCGCGGCGCGAAAGCCTGGTGGCGGCCGGCATCTACCGCGCCAGCGCGGTGGTGATCACCTACGCCAGCACGCCGTCGGCGCTGAAGGTGCTGCACCTGGTGCACGAGCTGGCGCCGACCTTGCCGGTGATCGTGCGCTCGTACGACGATACCGACCTCGACCGCTTGAAGGCGGCCGGCGCTGCGGAGGTGGTGCCGGAGCTGATGGAGGGCAGCCTGATGCTGGCCTCGCACGCGCTGGTGATGCTGGGCGTGCCGCTGCGGCGGGTGGTGCATAGGGTGCAGACGGCGCGCGAGGAACGCTACGCCTCGCTGCGCGGCTACTTCCACGGCGCCAGCGACGCCGGCGAGGAGGCGGATATGGAACGCCTGCATTCGGTGACGCTGAGCGACAGCGCGGCCGGCGTGGGCAAGTCGCTGGGCGAGATCGACATGGCCGGCGCGGGCGCCGAGGTGAGCGGCATCCGGCGCGGCAAGGGCAGGCTGGACGTGACGCCGGAGTTGGTGCTGGAAGCGGGCGACGTGGTGGTCTTGCGCGGCACGGCCGAAGCCGTCAACCGCGCCGAGCAGCGCCTGCTGCGCTAAAACACAGTGGGGTCAAGTCTGACATTCGGACACGGACTCTGCCGTTGGCTGGGGGTCAAGTCTGACATTCGGACACGAGCTCAACCGTAGGCGCCTACGGTTGAGCTCGTATCCGAATGTCGACTTGCCCCCGTGTTGCGCAACAGGTTCGGCGCGGCTCACTACGCGGTTGCGGCCGGTTTCCTTGGCGACGTACAGCAGCGTGTCGGCCTGCGCCACCCAGGCGCGTGCGATGGCTGCCGGGTCGCCTTCGGCTTCGCCGGGATTGAGGCAGGCCACGCCGATCGATACCGTGACCGACAACTGCAATTCCTGCGACAGCGCGATCATGCTGCCGGCCACGCTGGCGCGGATGCGCTCGGCCACGAAGGCCGCGCTTTCCAGATTGGCGTCGATCAGCAACACGACGAATTCCTCGCCGCCGAAACGCGCCAGCGCGTCCGACGTGCGCAGCTCGTTCTTGATGCGGGTGGCCACTTCGCGCAGCACGTCGTCGCCGCCGCCGTGGCCGACCGTGTCGTTGACCCGCTTGAAGTGGTCGATGTCGATGTACATGAACGAGATCGGATATTTCTGGCGCCGCGCACGCGCGATCTCTTCCAGCAGGCGCCGGTCGATGTAGCGCCGGTTGTAGACCCCGGTCAGCGAATCGGTCAGCCCGATGTACTTCAACATCTCGTTGCTGATGACGTTTTCCAGGCAGATGGCGATGATCGACGCCATGTGCTCGATGAAGTCCGTGCCCAGGCTGGGCGTGAAGCGGGTCGGGTCGCAGCTGCCCAGGTTGAGGCTGCCGATGATGCGCTTGTTGCGCAGCAGCGGCACCAGCGCCACGCTCTGCAGCCCGGCCGGCGGCCGCGGGAACGGCGTCGCGTGGCGCTGCGCGTCGTACATCCCCAGCAGCGGCTTGGGCGTCGGCGTGTAGACGTTGCGCTGGCCCAGGTCGAAGCCCAGCCCGTCCAGCGATTCCACAAAGATCAGCTCGGGGAAATCCTCGAACACCACGTCCAGCTTGAGCATGACGGTGCGGATGTCGGCGTCCTCGTCGACCAGGGTCAGGGTCACGCTGTCGAGCTCGGAGATCACCGGCAGCACGCGGAAGATGGTGCCGATCAGTTCGGGGAAATTGGCGGCGCTGACGATGTCCAGGTCGAACGCCTGGTGGCGGGTCATGATGGAGTGGTTGCGCTCGGCCTGCTCCAGCAGGTAAGCCATGCGCGCCCGCAGGGCCTGGTTTTCGGCCGCCAGATCCACCGCGCGCGCGGCGTGGTCAGTCTGCGGCGATAACTTGCCTGTTGCAGTTTGCGTCATATTTGCCCTTACTCATCAGCTGGTTTCATTCCCCTTGCCACATTACGCCAACTTTTGCCGATTGGGAATGCCTGAGCGCGTTAAAACGCCAGCGTGACGACGATTTCCTGCCCCACCCGCACCTGCTGGCCCTCGCCGGCGACCAGGATGGCGTTCATGCCGAAGCACAGGGCGCCATCCAGCTCGGCCTTGGCGCGATAGCTTTGCATGATGTCCAGCGGGTCGGGGCCGAACTGGCCGGTGGCCTGGTCGACCGACGGCATGGGGCAGCGCGAGCATGGCTTGACCGGCTTGAGCAAGGCGTCGCCCAGCTGGAACGATTCGACGTAGTCCTCCTCGAACGCCTCGATGCCGGACACGACCAGGTTGGGACGGAAGCGGTTCATCGGGATGGCCTCGCGGCCGGCACGGCGCAGCTTGTCGTTCAGGTCGTCCAGCGAAGCGGCCCCGGCCACGAGCATCGGATAGCCGTCCGAGAACATGGTGGTGGCGGCCACGCCGTTGGTCCACTTCTCGCTGACGGCGCGCTCGGCGTTGGCGTGGAAGCGCGCCAGCCGGCACGGCACGCCGATCGCCTGGGTGAACCATGCGGCGGTCAGGTCGTCGCAGTCGTAGGCCAGCACGGTGTCGTCCCAGACCTGGGTGGTGAGGGTGGGCGCCAGATAGGGATCGGGCAGGTCGAGCGGAATTTCCAGCCGCAGCATGCCGGGCGCGCGCAGCTCCAAGGTGCTGCCCTTGAGGCTGGGCGTGATCAGCGCCATGCGCGGATGGTCGCGCTGGGTCAGGCAGACGCCGGCGCCGTCGACCACCATCCATTCGCGGTCGTAGATCTGTCCGGACATCAGGCCGGTGACGGTCAGCGTGGCTTCCTGCAGCGGGATGCCGCCGCAGGACTTGATCGGATACAGCGTGATTTCGGAGAGGATGGGCATGTTCGGCACCGTTGTTAGGCAGATGAAAACATTGCCATTATACGATCAGCCGAGTCGGCCCGCCCTCCCCGTCCGGGATTACTCCTCGGCTTTGGCGGCGGCGGCCTTGGGCGCACGCGGTGCGCGTGGCGCCGCCGGCTTGCGCGGCTTGGCGGCGGCCTTGGCCTTGGCCGGCTTGGCGGCCGGCGCGGCTTCGGCCTCGGCCTCGGCCGGCGCCGCCGGGGCCGGCGCTTCGACCGGCGCAGGCGCAGGCGTTGCAGCCGGCTGTTCGCCGCTCACCGCTGCCGCGCCCTTGCCGCCGCGCGCATTCTTCGCGCCCTTGCCGCCCTTGCCCGATGCGGCGTCCTCGGCCTTCGGCTTGGCGGCCTCTTTCAGTTTGCGTGCGGGCGGTTTCTGGCCGCTTTTCTTCTTGGCCGGCGCGTCGATGGCAAGCACCGGCTCGCTGGCCACCACCGGCAGCTCGACCGCCGCTTCGATGACCACCGGCGCCTCGGCCGCAGCCTCGGCCCGTTCCTGACGCTCACCCTGCTTGCGTCCGCCGCGATTGCCGCGACCACGGCCACGGCCACGATCGGACTCGGCCGCAGGTTCCGCCGCCGCTTCCGGCTGACCAGCAACTTGCTCGGGCTCGACATAGGCCGGCACGTCCTGCTCCGCCTCGTCCTCGGCAGGCTGGGCGACGCGCGCCTGCTGCGCCAGGCGCTCGGCCTGACGCTCGGCGAAACGCTCGGCGGCGGTGCGGCCGCGGCCGCGGCTGCGGCGCGACTCCTGCTTGCCGCCATCCTGCGCCTCGGCCTGCGCGCCGTCCAGCGGCGCCTCGCTCACCTGCAAGCCGGGCGTCGCCACGCCGGTGCCGCGATACACATACGCGCCGGACTTTTCATCGCGGCCGAATTCCAGCAGGCCGCGCGCCTTGCATTCCTCGATCAGGTTGCCGAAGGTGCGGAAGCCATAGTAGGACTCGCTGAAGTCCGGCTTGCGGCGCTTGATCGCCTCCTTCAGCACGGAGGCCCAGATCTTGCCGCTGTCGCCGCGCTCGGAGACCAATGCCTCGAAGGTGTTGGCGGCGATTTCCACCGCCTGGTTGCGGCGCTTGTCCATCTCCTCGCGGCGCATGCGCTCCTCTTCCGGCGAGCGCTTGACGGCCGGCTTGGTCTCGGTGCTGGACTCGCGCTTGGCGCGGCGGCTCTCGCGCACCAGGTCGTCGTAGAAGATGAATTCGTCGCAGTTGGCCACCAGCAGGTCCGAGGTCGACTGCTTGACGCCGACGCCGATCACCTTCTTGGCGTTCTCGCGCAGCTTGGACACCAGCGGCGAGAAATCGGAGTCGCCGGAGATGATGACGAAGGTGTCGACATGCGACTTGGTGTAGCACAGGTCGAGCGCGTCGACCACCATGCGGATGTCGGCCGAGTTCTTGCCGGACTGGCGCACGTGCGGGATTTCGATCAGCTCGAAGTTGGCCTCGTGCATGGGCGCCTTGAAGCCCTTGTAGCGGTCCCAGTCGCAATACGCCTTCTTGACCACGATGCTGCCCTTGAGCAGCAGACGTTCCAGCACCGGCTTGATGTCGAACTTGTCGTAATTGGCGTCGCGCACACCGAGCGCCACGTTTTCAAAATCGCAGAACAGCGCCATGCTGACGTTATCGTTGGAAGATGCCATGAAGAGTATTTTTCTAGTGAGGAGTGAGGCGGGTGCGAAAGGCAGACGCTTGCAATCCGACGATTATACCCAACAAAGCCGCGCGCGCGACTAACGGCACAGCCCGCGCCTATTTTCGCGTGAACATGGCCGCCATCGCGGTGACGTCGCGGCCGACGCCGCGGTAGCCGGCGAAGCGGCCCGTCTCGTCGAACATCGGTTCGCCGCTGACCTGCAGATACTGCAGCGCGCCGCCGATGGTGCGGCTGTAGACGAAGTCCAGGAAGGCCTTGCGCTCGGCGATGTTCGACTCCAGCAGCGCGTGCTCGGCGACGTCCCAGCCGCCGGCGTCGCCGCCGCCGATGCCCACCATGTCGGCCACCGGGCCGGCCCAGTGGGTGAGCACGCCGTCGGCGTCCTGCTCCCAGTACCAGTCGGTCGACAGCTCCGCCAGGCGCTGGAAGCGCGCCTCGCTGGCGCGCAGCTCGGCCGTGCGTTCGAGCACCGTGTATTCGAGCTGCTGGTTGTGGCGGTGCAGCCGGCGATGCAGCAGGCGCACCTCCAGCAGGTTGCGGATGCGCGTCTCCACCTCGACCAGCTCGAACGGCTTGCCGACGAAGTCCTTGGCGCCGGCCTGCAGCGCGCGCAGCTTGTGGCTCGGCTGCGCCGTCACCACCAGCACCGGCACGTAGCCGTCCGGCTCGATGTCCTTGAGCGCCTCCAGCACGGCGAAGCCGTCCATGCCGGGCATCTGCAGGTCCAGCACGATCAGGTCGTAGTGGTGCTGCCGGTGCAGCCCGCACACGGCGACCGGGTCCATGGTGCTGCTCACGCGGGTGTAGCCGGCGTTGGCCAGCATCTGCTCCAGCAGCATGACGTTGGCTTCCTGGTCGTCGACGATCAGGATCTCGGCGCCGAGTATTTCAGAGGGGTCTATCATGATGCGCTTCCGTTGGTGCTGAGGTGGAGGCCGCCGTGCTCGGCGGCGAATGCGAGCGCCAGGTCCAGCGCGCCCATGAACTCGACCACATTGATCGGCTTGGTCAGATAGCGGAAGAAGCCCGCCTCCACGCCTTTTTCTATGTCGCGCGGCATGGCGTTGGCCGACAGCGCCATCACCGGGATGTGCGCCGTCGCGGCGTCGTCCTGCAGGATTTTCAGGCAGCCGTAGCCGCTCACGCCGGGCAGGTTGATGTCCATCAGGATCACGTCCGGCTGGTAGGCGCGCGCCAGCTGGATGCCGCCGTGGCCGTCGATCGCGGTCAGCAGCTTGAGGTCGCTGCGGCGCTGGATCAGCTGCTCCACCAGGTTCAGGTTGGCCGGGTTGTCCTCGATGTAGAGCAGCGTCTTCTGCGTGGCGCGGTCGCGCTCGTCGAGCAGCACCGGCGCGCCGTAGGCGGCGGTCTCCAGCACCGGCTCGTCGCTGGCGGCCAGCTCGATCCAGAACGTGGTGCCGACGCCGACCTCGCTGTCGACACCGATGGCGCCGCCCATCAGCTCGGTCAACTGCCGGGTCACGACCAGGCCGATGCCGGTGCCCTCCTCGGCGCCGTCCTCCTGCCCCAGCCGGTTGAAGGGCTGGAACAGCTGCGCCATCTGTTCGGTGCTCAGGCCGGCGCCGGTGTCGGTGACGTTGATGCGCACCATGCCCTCGCTGCCGGCCGCGCACGCCACCGTCACCATGCCGCCGCGCCGGTTGTACTTGATCGCGTTCGACAGCAGGTTGATCATCACCTGCTTGACGCGCGTGCGGTCCGCGTGCACGAAGAACGGCTCGCTGAGCGCGGCGAAGAACAGGCGGATGCCGCGCTTTTCCGCCTGCGGCCCGATCAGCGCCTGGCAATCCTTGAGCACCTCGGACAGGCCCATCGATTCCTGCGACATGGTCACCTTGCCCGATTCGATCATCGCCAGGTCGAGGATTTCATTGATCAGTTGCAGCAGGTACCAGCCGCCCTTGAGGATCTGGTCCAGCGAGCGCTGCTGCGCGGCGCTGGGCGGCGGCTTGTCCGACGCCAGCAGCTGCGCGAAGCCCAGCACCGCGTTGAGCGGCGTGCGCAGCTCGTGGCTCATGGCCGACAGGAATTCCGACTTGGCGCGGTTGGCCGTCTCGGCCAGCGCGCGCGCCGCCTCCAGCTCCACATTGGTCTCCTGCAGCGCCAGCTGCTGTTCGCGCAGGCGCTGGTCCAGCAGCGCCTGTTCGCGCTCGACCTGCTTGCGGGCCGTGTTGTCGGTGCCCATCAGCAGATAGCCGATGACTTTCTCCTCGGCGTCGCGCAGCGGGCTGACCGAGACGATGGCCGGGAAGCGGCTGCCATCCTTGCGGATGTAGGTCAGCTCGTAGATGTCCTCGATGCCGCGCGAGGCCTTGAACACCAGCGCCTCGAAGCCCGGCCGGATGGTCACGCCGGCCTCGATGCTGAGCGCGGCGGCGCGCGCGATCACTTCCTGCGCGTCGGAGATGCCGGCCGGCGTGATCTGGTTGACCACCTCGGCCGCGCTGTAGCCCAGCATGCGCTCGGCGCCGACGTTGAAGATCTGGATCACGCCCTGGGCGTCGGTGGCGATGCTGGAGAAATTGGCGCTGTTGTGGATCGCCATCTGCAGCGCGTCGGCCTTGAGCAGCGGGCCCTCGGGGCGTTGGGGGGTGGTCATGGCGGATCCTGGCGTTGGCGCACGTCCGACATCAGGCGCGCGAATTCTTTTTTGACGACGTCGTAGCATTCGCAGACGTCGCCTTCGAGGCCGACGCGGTCCAGCACCGAGATATGGCCGCGCCGGTTGCTGATGTAGCCCTTGGCCTGCAGGCGGCCGGACGCCACCGTCACCCCTTCGCGCCGCACGCCCAGCATGGTGGCGATCAGTTCCTGGGTCATGGTCAGCTCGCTGGTGGGCAGGCGGTCCAGCGTCAGCAGCAGCCAGCGGCACAGTTGCTGGTCCAGGCTGTGGTGGCGGTTGCAGATCGCCGTCTGCGACATCTGCGTGATCAGCGCCTGGGTGTAGCGCAGCAGCAGGCGCATCACCGGGCCGGCGCGGTTGAACTCTTCCATCAGGATGTGCGACTTGAGGCGGTAGCCATGGCCGGCGGTCTGCACCACGGCGCGGCTGGGCGTGGTGTTGCCGCCCATGAACAGCGAGATGCCGAGGATGCCCTCGTTGCCGACGCCGGCGATCTCGGACGAGCTGCCGTTCTCCAGCACATAGTGCAGCGAGACGATGGCCGAGGTCGGGAAGTACACGTGGTCGAGCTTGCCGCCGGATTCGTACAGCACATCGCCCAGCCGCATCATGATCGGTTCAAGGTAGGGCGACAGGCGGGCGAACTCGGCATCCAGCAGCGCGGCCAGCAGGTGGTTCTGGTTGGGGTTGTTCAGACGCATGAAACATTCCTTGTTCCAGTCGTCAACTAGGCGGGGGGCGGGGACGGCAAACGAAGGCCGTCACACAGGGTAACACAGTTGGGTGGAAACCCCGGATGGGACGGCGATTCAATAGTGTCCGGCTATGCCGCGCGGCGGGGCCCCCCCCCCCCCCCAGAAACCGGCTGCGGGGCGCGGGCCGCAATCGTGCTAGTCTGGGGCAACCGACCCATCCGAAAAGGCTATATGTCAACTTATCGTCCCGAGGGACTGGAAGCATTCCGCGCCTACGCGGCCGCGGTGGCGGAAGAGCACGCGACGGCGCACGAGCTGGCGCAATGCGCGAAGATCGACGTGTACAACCTGCTGGCGGCCGACCTGTTCGACCGCGTGACGGCGGCGCGCGCTAAAAGCGCGGCCGCGTTCAAGATCGTCGAGGGATTCAAGAGCTGAGGCGCAGGCGCGCCGGCCGAGGGCGCGATGTCCTGTTTCGGCGGCGACGGAGAAAAAAGAAGCCCTGTCAACACAGGGCTTCTTCAAAGTACAGCGGAACGTTAGACGTTGAACAGGAAGTTCAACACGTCGCCATCCTTGACCACATACTCCTTGCCCTCGGCCCGCATCTTGCCCGCTTCCTTGGCGCCGCTCTCGCCCTTGTACTGGATGAAGTCGTCGTAGGCGATGGTTTGCGCGCGGATGAAACCGCGTTCGAAGTCGGTGTGGATCACGCCGGCCGCCTGCGGCGCGGTGTCGCCCACGTGGATGGTCCAGGCGCGCACTTCCTTCACGCCGGCGGTGAAGTAGGTTTGCAGGCCCAGCAGCTTGTAGGCGGCGCGGATCAGGCGGTCCAGGCCCGGCTCTTCCATGCCCATGTCGGCCAGGAAGGCGGTCTTGTCGGCGTCGTCCAGGTCGGCGATCTCCGCTTCGATCGAGGCGCAGATGGCGACGATGGGCGCGTTCTGCGTGGCGGCGTAGGCGGTCAGCTGGTCCAGCAGCGGGTTGTCCTTGAAGCCGGTGTCCGACACGTTGGCCACGTACATGGCCGGCTTGGCGGTGATCAGGCACAGCGGCTTGATCAGGGCCATTTCGTCGGCGTCCAGGCCCATGGCGCGCACCGGCTTGGCTTCGTTCAGGTGCGGCACGATGCGCTCCATGATGGCCAGCAGCTTGGCGGCGTCCTTGTCGCCGGAACGGGCTTTCTTGTTTTCGCGATGGATGGCTTTTTCCACGGTGCCCAGGTCGGCCAGCGCCAGCTCGGTCTGGATCACTTCGATGTCGTCCAGCGGGCTGACCTTGCCGGCCACGTGGATCACGTTGTCGTCCTCGAAGCAGCGCACCACGTTGACGATGGCGTCAGTTTCGCGGATGTGCGACAGGAACTGGTTGCCCAGGCCCTCGCCCTGCGACGCGCCCGCCACCAGGCCGGCGATGTCGACGAACTCGACGATGGCGTTGACCATGCGTTCCGGCTTGACGATCTCGGCCAGGCCAGCCATGCGCGGATCCGGCACTTCGACCACGCCGACGTTAGGCTCGATGGTGCAGAACGGATAGTTCTCGGCCGGGATGCCGGCCTTGGTCAGGGCGTTGAAGAGGGTGGACTTGCCGACGTTGGGCAGGCCGACGATGCCGCATTGGAGACTCATGAAAAACCTTTAATTATCAATTTCGCCGGCAAGCGGCTGGTGAAAAACGGCCAGCAAGGGGCGTTTTCTGGATATTCGTGCTTTTTAAAGCGTTCAAGGGTCAATTGTACCTCCCTCGCACCGACTCCTCCAAAAAACACTGCACAAAGGAATAGTGGACTTATTGCCGCGTAGCACTATCATACAGACAGTGCCACCCGCCGGAGTCCACGCCATGCCCGCTATTGCCGAGACAGCACCGATCTACATGCGCAGCCGGCGATTCGATCGCCTGTTCGTGCTGGGCATTCCCCTGCTCGCGCTGGCCACGGGCGCTGCTGCCCTTGCCCGTGGCGGTATTCGATGATGAGCGCGCGTCCCGGCTCCACCTTCCCGTCGATCGAGGTGTGGAAGCTGCCGGTGCCGTCGTGGCTGGCCCTGGCGACGCTGGCCGCTCTACCCGCCGGCCTGCCTGGCGCTGACCGGCGTGGTGTACCGCGCCATCGACCTGTCCAATGCCTACTTCGTCAACTACACGCTGGTGCCGCTGGTGGTCATAGTCTACCAGGGCATTAATTTTCACCATTACATCGTGGACTCGATCATCTGGAAGCTGCGCAAGCGCGACGTGCAGAGCGCGCTGAAGATCGGCTGACCGATGACCGCCACCGCGCGCATGGCGCCGCGCTGTCCGGTGCTGGACGCGCTGCGCGCCGTGGCGATCCTGCTGGTGCTGGCGCGGCATTGGGCGCTGGCCTCGCAGGCCGCGTTCGGCGTCGTGCCAGGCGGGCCGCTGGCGGTGCTGGCCGCCAATGGCTGGATCGGCGTCGACCTGTTCTTCGTGCTGAACGGCTTCCTGATCGCCGGTCATTTCACCGGGCTGCGCGCGGCGCCGTCCAACCTCGCCGCCGTGCTGGACTTCTACCGCCGTCGCGCTTTCCGCACGCCCGCCGCGTGGCTGCTGCATGTAGCGCTGGAGCGGCCGTTCCTGCTGCTGCGCGACCGCATGGCCACCGCCTGAATCAGACGCCGCCGGACGGCTCCTTGACGAACAAGGAAGTCACCATGCCGATGCCGCACACCGCGATGACGTAATAGGCCGGCGCCAGCGGATTATTCTTCAGCATCAGCGCCACCACCACCGGCGTCAGGCCGCCGAAGATGGCGTACGCCAGGTTGTACGAGAACGACAGCCCCGAGAAGCGCACCTGCGCCGGGAAGGCCTTGACCAGCACGCAAGGCACGGCGCCGACCACGCCGACGTTGAAGCCGACCAGCGCATACAGCGGCAGCAGCAGGTCCGGGCGCGCGTGCAGCGTGGTGTAGAACACGTAGGTGCTGATCGCCAGCAGCAGCGAGCCGCCGAACAACGTGACGCGCGAGCCGATGCGGTCGGCCAGCACGCCGGCCACGATGCAGCCGATCGCCAGGCACAGCGTCGCCAGGGTGTTGGCCACCAGCGAGGTGTGCGGATCGAAGCCGTAGATTTTCTGCAGCAGCGTCGGCGTCATCAGGATGACCACGACGATGCCGGCCGACAGCATCCACGTCAACAGCATCGACACCACGACCGCGCCGCGATGGCTGCGCAGCACGGACTTGAGCGGCATCTCGGCGGCCAGCGCCTTGCGCTGCTGAAGCTCGGCGAACACCGGCGTCTCATGCAGCCAGCGGCGCAGGTACATCGCGCCCAGGCCGAAGATGCCGCCCAACAGGAACGGCAGGCGCCAGGCGCCGTCGGCCACCTGCTCCGGTGTGAAGGCGGTGTTGATGCCGGTCGCGACCACCGAACCGAGCAGGATGCCGAAGGTCAGGCCGGCCGTCAGCGTGCCGCAGGCATAGCCGATGTAGCGCGCCGGCACGTGCTCGGACACGAACACCCACGCGCCCGGCACCTCGCCGCCCACCGCCGCGCCCTGCATCACGCGCAGCAGCAACAGCAGCAAGGGCGCGGCCAGGCCGATGCTGGCGTAGGTCGGCAGCGCGCCCATCAGCAGGGTCGGCACCGCCATCAGCAGGATGGACATGGTGAACATGCGCTTGCGGCCCAGCAGGTCGCCGAAGTGGGCCATGATGATGCCGCCCAGCGGACGCACCACGTAGCCGGCGGCGAAGATGCCGAAGGTTTGCAGCATGCTCAGCCAGCCCGGCATCGAGGGCGGGAAGAACAGCTTGCCGATCACGGCGGTGAAGAACACGAAAATAACGAAGTCATAGAACTCCAGCGCGCCGCCCAGCGCGGCCAGCGACAGGGTCTTGTAGTCCTGCCGGGTGAGCGGGCGGGCCGGTGAGGCGCGGTGATCCATGCCGGGGCTGGGGGCGATGGCTGCTGCATGATCGTTTATCTGCATGTGTGGTCTCGCTTTTGTTGGCGTTTTTATGGGCTGCCGGTTCACGGCATCCATAGAATACGCAATTTTTCCGGCGCTGAGTAAACCGCATCGACAAGTGCTAGACTGCGGGGCGAAATTCCAACTCAACCTTGAGGACACCCATGCCATCTGCCCGCCCGCTCGCCGCGCTGACCACCACCACCCTGATCGCCGCATTGTTGATGGGAGCGCCGCCGGTGCTGGCGGCCGCCAAGCCGGCGTCCACGCAGCAGGCCGGCCAGGCGCAGAAGCAGCTGGCCAGGCTGGCGGCGGCCTTCCACACGGCGCGCTGCAAATACGATCCGCTGCTGTTCGCCACCGCCAACGGCGACGGCCGCTACGACGACCAGCTCGGCATGAGCATCTCGCCCAAGGTGCGCGCGGCGCAGTTCGCGCTGTACCGCCAGATGCAGAAGCAGCTGATGACGGTGCACCGCGACCAGCTCGGCCAGCAGGACCAGCTGACCTACGACCTGCTGTCCTATGAACTGAACAACGCGCTGCAGCTGGAGTCCTTCCCTGAACACCTGCTGCCGCTGAACCAGTTCGACAACGTGCCAAGCACGCTGGCCAACTACGCCGACGGCACCGGCTCGCAGCCGCTGGGCACGGTCAAGCAATACCAGGCCTACCTGAGCCGCCTGAACCAGCTGCCGGCATGGATAGACCAGGCCATCGCCAACATGAAGCAAGGCATGCGCAGCGGCGTGGTGCAGCCGAAGGCGATCACCGTGGCGATGCTGCCGCAGTTCCAGAACCTGCGCGCCGAGACGCCGGAAACCAGCATCTACTACTCGCCGGTGACGCGCTTCCCGGCCGGCTTCTCCGAGGCCGACCAGCGGAAGTTGAAGGCCGCCTACCTGCACGCCGTGGAGGGCGGGATCGCGCCGGCGCTGAACCGCCTGGTCAGCTTCCTGCAGAACGAATACCTGCCGGCCAGCCGCGCCAGCAGCGGCTGGAGCGCGCTGCCGAACGGCGCCGCCTGGTACGCCGCGCGCATCAAGGACAGCACCAACCTGCCGCTGACGCCGGACGCGGTGCACGCGCTGGGCCTGAAGGAAGTGGCGCGCATCCAGCAGCAGCTGGCCGCGCTCGGTCCCAAGCTGGGCTACGACGGTCCCGAAAAACAATTGCCGCAATGGGTGGCGGCGCAGGACAAGTTCAAGATCTTCACCACCGACGAGCAGGTGCTGGACGCCTACCGCGCCATCTACGCCACGGTGCAAACCAAGCTGCCGACCTACTTCAGCCTGGTCCCGAAAGCCAAGCTGGAGCTGCATCTGGAGCCCGAGCTGACGCGCGCCACCGCGTCCGACCACTACACGCCGTCGGCGGCGGACGGCTCGCATCCGGGCGTGTTCTGGCCGGTGGTGAACGATCCGAAGAAATACAGCCGGGTCGACATGGTCAGCCTGTTCCTGCACGAAGGCGTGCCCGGCCACCACCTGCACGCGGCGCTGCTGAAGGAACTGGACTTGCCGGACTTCCGCAAATTCAGCACCGAGAATCCGAACAGCGCGGCCTACACCGAAGGCTGGGCACTGTACTCGGAAACGCTGGGCCGCGAGATGGGCCTGTATGAAGACCCGGTGGCCTACTACGGCCACCTGAACGCGGAGATGCTGCGCGCGGCGCGGCTGGTGGTCGACACCGGCCTGCACGCGAAGGGCTGGAGCCGCGAGCAAGCGATCGCCTACCTGGCCGACACGCTGGGCTGGAGCGAAGCGCGCGCCAGGAACCAGATCGAGCGCTACATGGTGTGGCCGGCACAAGCGCTGAGCTACAAGATCGGTTCGTTGAAGATCCTGGAACTGCGGGCGCGGGCGCAGGCGGCGCTGGGCGACAAGTTCAGCTACCAGAAATTCCACGAAGTGGTCATCGGCGACGGCACACTGCCGCTGCCCATCCTGGAAGCCCGCGTCGACCGCTGGATCGCCAAATAAAATTGAGGCCGTGTCCGAATGTCAGACTTGACCCCAAGTTGCCGTTTCGATTGAGACAATGTTGTGGATGTGATATTTTGCAATATTGTTATCAGCGGGGCGCGCAATGGGATTCCTTTCGTTCATCTTCAGCATTTTTACGCTGAGTATCGCCTGGCGCGCGCGCACCGAGGCGCGGCAGGCGCGCAAGATCGCCACGGAATTACAACGCGAAGTCGATGCGCTGCGCGAGGCGCAAACCACGATGCAGCGCGTCGCCGTATCGCCGCAGGCCGCACCGCAGGCGGCGCAGCCTGCGCGCCCTCCCGCGCCTGCGTCCACCGATGTGCCGACGCCGACCACCATCCTGGCCCCGCCACCGCCTCCGCTGCCGCCACAGGTACTCGTCGCCGCCAAGGCTCCGGCGCCGGTCGCCGCGCCGAAGCCGGAAGCGGCCCCCACGCCCGCCGAGCCACTCGCCGTTCCGCCCGAGCCAGTCCAACCGCCGCCGCCTGCCCCAGCGCCTCAACCTGCGCCGGCGCCCCGGCACGAGCCGACGCCACCGCCGCGCTGGCTGCTGGCCGCCAAGGCCTGGCTGTTCGGCGGCAACCTGGTCGCCAAGCTGGGCCTGCTGATCCTGTTCATCGGCGTCAGCTTCCTGCTCAAGTACGCGGCCGCGCGCGTGACCGTGCCGATCGAGTTCCGCCTGGCCGGCATCGTGCTGGCCGACATCGCACTGCTGGCCTGGGGCTGGCGCATCCGCCTGAGCCGTCCCGCCATCGCCCTGCCGGTGCAGGGCGCCGCGCTGGCCGTGCTGATGCTGGTGACCTTCGGCGCCTTCCGCCTGTACCAGCTGATCCCCGGCTCGCTGGCCTTCGCGCTGCTGTTCGTGCTGACCGTGTTCACCTGCCTGCTGGCCGTGCTGCAGGATGCCATGTGGCTGGCCATCTTCGGCATCGTCGGCGGCTTCGCCGCGCCCATCCTCGCCTCCACCGGCGGCGGCAGCCACATCGGACTGTTCTCGTACTACGCGCTGCTCAACGCCGGCGTGTTCGCGCTGGCCCTGCTGCGCTCGTGGCGCCCGCTGAACCTGCTGGGCTTCGCCTTCACCTTCGCCATCGGCACCGCCTGGGGCGTGCTGCGCTACGCACCGGAGAACTATCTGTCGGTGCAGCTGTTCCTGCTGCTGTTCTTCGCCTTCTACGTGTCGATCCCGCTGGCCTACGCGCGCCGGCAATCGGTCAAGCTGAAGAACTACGTCGACGGCACGCTGGTGTTCGGCACGCCGATGCTGGGCTTCGGCCTCCAGTTCAGCCTGGTGCACGGCTACCCGTTCGGCGTGGCCTACTCGGCGCTGGCCTTGGGATTGTTCTACATCGGCCTGGCCACCGTGCTGCGCCGGCGCGACCAGGTCGCCCTGCTGGCCGACGCCTTCCTCGCGCTGGGCGTCGTGTTCGGCACGCTGGCGATCCCGTTCGCGCTCGACGGCCGCTGGACCTCCGCCGCCTGGGCGCTGGAGGGCGCGGGCATCGTCTGGATCGGGCTGCGCCAGAAACAGAAGCTGGCCTGGATGTTCGGCCTGCTGGTGCAGGCCGGCGCGTGGCTGTCGTTCTTCGGCACCGTCAGCGGCCTGTCGCCGGAGCGGGCGATGGAATCGAACCTGTGGCTGGGCTTCATCCTGCTGTCGCTCACCGCCTTCCTGATGGCGACCCGCTTCCGCGCACAGCAGGACGCGGAATCGAAACTGTTCACCGCGCTGGCCGCGCTATTCCTCACGTTCGCGTCGGTCTGGCTGATCGCCGGCGCCTGGACCGAGATCTTCCTGCGCACCGACGGCGCCAGCCAGGCCAACCTGCTGGTGCTCAGCGCGCTGGTGGCGGCGGCGACGCTGTACTTCATCGCCCGCAAGATGGCGTGGCGGCTGGCCAGCGGCCTGGCCCTGATCGCCCAGGCCGTCGCCGGCGTGATGGTGGCCGTCCTGGCGCTGGGCCAGTGGAACTGGACCAACGCCACCCCCGACCTGTTCGACCGCCCGATACTGGGCGCGGCCATGATCTGCGCCGGCGCGCTGTTCAGCGCCTGGGCGTTGATGCGGCACGACGGCCGCGACCCCGGCACCAACAGCTACGGCCTGTCGCGCCTGGCGATGCTGTGGGCCGGCGGCTGGTGGTTCGCGCTGATCCTGCCCAGCCTGGCCGGCTGGCTGTCGATCCGCTACCAGCTGCTGACCACCGGCGAATGGCGCAGCGACGACATCCTCGGCCCGGGCATCTACGGCATGCTGGTCGCCGCCGGCACGGTCGGCATCGTCGCGCTGGCGCGCCGCCTGCAATGGCGCAGCCTGCGCGCGCTGACCGCGCCGGCCTGGGTGGCGCTGGCCGCCGCCAGCGCGCTCATGCTGGGCAGCCTGTACCTCGGCAACCGCCTGCCCGCCGCGTCCACCTGGCTGGCCTACGCCGCGCTGTGGCTGGCCGGCGAATGGCTGCTGCGCGTCTGGCCCGCCAGCGGCTGGACGCTGCGCACGCTGCCGCTGCAACTGCTGCACATCGTGCGCACCGGCGGCCCGTGGCTGATGATCTGGCCGGTCGCGGCGATATGGATCACGCGCTGGCTGCACGGCGCCGACAGCGCCGAAGCCCAGCTGCTGGCCGACTCGGGCTGGGAGGCCAGCGCCAGCTGGGCGCGCTTCATCCCGGCCTGGCTGATGATGGCCGCCGTCGGCTGGATGATGCAGCGCGGCCGCAGCGGCGGCTGGCCGGTCGCGCCGCTGGCCGCGTGGTACCGGCACCGCCTGATCCCGCTGGCCTGCGGCTGGGCGCTGCTGCTGGTGGCGGTCTGGAACCTGACGCAGAATGGCGCCATGGCGCCGCTGCCCTACGTCCCGCTGCTCAACCCGCTGGACCTGACCACCTGCTTCGCCATGCTGATGGCCTACGGCTGCTACCGCCTGCTGCGCGACATGGACGCAGGCGGCGCGCTGCGCAAGAACCTGCTCACCGCATGGCCGCCGAACTGGGTGGCGCCGCTGCCGCTGCTGGCCGCGCTGGGCGGCTATGGCTGGCTCAACCTGGCGCTGCTGCGCACCGTCTCCAACTACATGCACGTGCCGTATGAATTCGACGCCATGTTCGCCTCGCAGTTCGTGCAAGCCATGCTGTCGCTGGTGTGGAGCGTGACGGCGCTGCTGATGATGCGCTACGCCGCCAGGCGCGTGCTGCGCGCCGTGTGGATAGGCGGCGCGGTGCTGCTGGCGATGGTGGTGGCCAAGCTGTTCCTGGTCGACCTGTCGAACGTGGGCGGCGTCGAACGTATCGTATCCTTCGTCGGCGTGGGCGCGCTGATGGTCGGCATCGGCTACCTGGCGCCCTACCCTTCAGAAACGGAAAGCACATGAAACAACTCCTGATCGCGGCGGCTGCCGCGTCGGCCATCGCCACGGCGGCCGCCAGCGACGCGCCGCAAGACTACACCCACCTGATTCCGCTGACCACCAGCGCCAAACAGGGCGTGCTGCAACTGCGCCTGCCCAAGGACGTCTACCTGCACGCGCGCTCGCCACTGCTGGACGACATACGCGTGTTCGACGCCGGCGGCGCCCCGCAACCGTTCGCGCTGCGCACGCCGGCGCCGTCGACCCGCACCAGCCGGCACGACCTGCCGCTGGCGGTCTTCCCGCTGATGGGCACGGCCACCTCGGCCTCGCAACTGGACCTGGACGTGAGCACCGCCGCCGATGGCCGCCTGCTGTCGGTCAAGGTGCGTCCCGACGGCAGCGGCGAGAAGTCCGTGCAACCGCCGCGCCTGACGGGGCTGGTGCTCGACCTCGGCCAGGATGGCGCGAGCAAGCCGGTCGGCGCGCTGCGCTTCACGCTGCCGTCCGGCCAGCGCGAGTACAGCGCGCAAGTCTGGCTGGAGACCAGCGCCGACATGAAGCACTGGGACACCGTCGGCGCCGCCGAGCTGAACTGGCTGGTCAACCAGGACGCGCAAACGCTGGCCAACGACCGGCTCGAATTCGACGCCCGCAGCTTCCGCTACGCGCGCCTGAGCTGGCGCAGCGGCACGCCGCTCCAGTTCGCCGCCATCACGGCCGAGCAGCTGGTGCGGACGGACGTCCCGCCGCCGGGCGAACAGTTGCTGGTGCAAGCGGTGGCGGGGCGGCAGGCGCAGGACCTGGTCTACGCCGTGCCGCCGGCCGTCGCGCCGGACCAGGCCGGACTGCAATTCGGCGAACCGAATATCGTGTTGTCCGGCACGCTGGGCAGCTATCGCGAACTGCCGGCAAGGCAGGCCACGCAAGGCCCCGCCTGGCGCTTCGATCCGCTGGTCAGCTCGACGTTCTACCGCATCACGCAGGGCGGCCAGGTGCGCAGCTCGGGCGACATCGACGTGCCGCCCGTGCATGCGACGCAATGGGTGCTGCGGACCATGGCGCCAACCACGGCAAGGCCCGCCTTGAGACTGGACTGGCAGCCGGCCACGCTGGTGTTCCTCGCCAGCGGCAACGGTCCCTACACGCTGGCGGTCGGCCGCGAGCACGCGCTGCCGGCCGTGCGCGAGCTGAACCAGGTGGCGCCCGGCTTCTCCGACGCCGAACTGCAGAAACTGGAACAGGTCGGCGCCGGCCCGGCGACGCAGCAGCAAGGCAGCGGCGCCAGCGAAGCGAGCGCCGCCGTGGAAGCGGCCAACGCCGCCCGGCAACGCCTGATCGTGCTGTGGGGCGTGCTGCTGCTGGGCGTGGGCGTGCTGGCGTTTATGGTTTGGCGCCTGCTGCGCCCATCACGTTCATGACGGCCAGCGTCATCGCCTCGGCGGCGGTCTTGATCGACGGCTCCGGCACCGGCGCGTAGTACGGCGAGTGGTTGAAGGCGATCGGCTTGCCGCCCGGCCTGGCCGCCTCGGCCACCGCTTTCGGATCGTACACGCCGGTGAAGAAGAACATGCCCGGCACGCCCTCGTTGACGTAGGCCGAGAAATCCTCGCTGGCCGTCATCGCCGGCATGCGCGCGACGTTGGCGTCGCCGAAGGCTTTTTTCAGCACGCCCTCGGTGCGCTTGACCAGCGCGTCGCTGTTGTCGATGGCGGCGCCGCCGGCGATCAGCGCGACATCGGGCGCCGGCGCGTCGGCCATCGCGGCCGAGGCGTTGGCGACGCGGCGCACGCCGGCCAGCAGTTTCGCCCGTACTTCCGGGCTATATGAGCGTATCGTGCCGCGCACGCGCACCGTGTCGGGAATGATGTTGCCGACCGTGCCGCCGTTGATCGCGCCGATAGTGACCACGCCGAACTCCTTGGGATCCTTCTCGCGGCTGATGACGGTCTGCACATCGACCACGAAGCGGGCGGCGATCGCGATCGGGTCGAGCGCCTTGTCCGGCGCCGAGCCGTGGCCGCCTCGGCCCTTGAAGGTGATCTCGATGGCGTCCGAGTTCGACGACACCGGCCCGCTGTTGTAGCCGATGGTGCCGTAGGCCAGCGGCCAGCTGTGCAGCGCGAACGCGTAGTCCGGCTTGGGGAAGCGCTTGAACAGGCCGTCGTCCAGCATGGCCTTGGCGCCGCTGACGGTCTCCTCGGCCGGCTGGCCGATGAACATCAGCGCGCCCTTCCACTGCGACTTGAGCGCCACCAGCGCGCGCGCCGCGCCCAGCCAGGCGGTCATGTGGACGTCATGGCCGCAGCTGTGGGCCACCATCGTATCCTTGCCGTCCAACAGCGCGTGGGCCTTGCTGGCGTAGGCGTAGCCCGATTTCTCCTCCATCGGCAGGCCGTCCAGCTCGGTGCGCACCAGCACGGTCGGGCCGGCGCCGTTCTTGTAGATCGCCACCACGCCGGTCTTGCCGACCTTCTCCGTCACCTCGAAGCCGATCGCGCGCATCTCGGCGGCCAGCTTGGCGGCCGTGCGTTCTTCCTGGAAGGCGATCTCCGGATGCGCGTGCAGATCCTTGTAGATCGCGTCGAGCTTGGGATACATGCCGTTGATCTGGCTGGAGACGGCGGAGGCATCCTGCGCCTGGGCGGCGTGGACGAGCAACAATGCGGCAAGCGGGAGCAGCTTCATCGGCGGTTTCCTTGGTGGTTGGACTGGGGTCAAGTCTGACATTCGGACACGAGCTCAGCTGCGCCACACGGGGGTCAAGTCTGACATTCGGACACGAACTCAACCGTAGGCGGGACCTAGGGTTGAGTTCGTGTCCGAATGTCAGACTTGACCCCCAGCCCACGGCAGAGGCCGTGTCCGAATGTCAGACTTGACCCCAGAGTCTACACCGGCTCAGGCTGTATGCAACTTCATCGTGGCCGCTTCGAACTTGCCTTCGACGATTTGCGGCATGACCAGCAGCGACTTGTCGATCGCTTGCTCGATCAGCTCCTGGTCTTCGCGCCGTGGACGGTGCAGCACGAAGTCCGCCACCTGCTGCTGCAGGCTCAGCGTGCGCGGGTGGCCGATGCCCAGCCGCAGCCGCCAGTAATCCTGCGTGCCGAGCGCGGCGGTGATGTCCTTCAGGCCGTTGTGCCCGCCCGAGGAGCCGCCTTTCTTCAGGCGCGCCGCGCCGGGCATCAGGTCCAGCTCGTCGTGCACGACCAGTACTTCGTCCGCCTGGATCTTGAAGAAGCGGCACAGCCCGCCCACCGACTGGCCGGAACGGTTCATATACGTCTGCGGTTCCAGCAGATAGACTTCCTGGCCGGCGACCACGCCTTTGGCCATCAGCGCGTTGTACTTGGTCTCGCGCTGCAGGCGCGCGCCGATGTCGTTGGCGAGGTTGTCCACCAGCCAGAAGCCGGCGTTGTGGCGGGTTTGTTCGTATTCGGGGCCCGGATTGCCGAGGCCGACGATGAGACGTATAGGCATGACGTGTGGTCTGAAAAAGGGAAACGTGATTATCGCCGAAAAACAAAAACCCCCGCCGGCATCGAGCACTGGCGGGGGTTTTCTCCTGCTGCCGCCCGAAGGCGGCGTCAGTGATTACTTCTTGGCCTTGGCGGCTGGCTTGGCTTCAGCAGCTGGAGCTTCAGCGGTAGCAGCGGCTTCAGCAGCAACGTGGCCGGCCGGTACCGAAGCGGTAGCGATGGTCAGGTTGGCGCCGTGGGTCACAGCGGTCACGCCGGCTGGCAGAACCAGTTCGTTGATGTGCAGCGAGTGGCCGACGTCGATGTTCGACAGGTCGACGGTGATGAACTCTGGCAGGTCTTTCGGCAGGCACGAAACTTCGATTTCATTGGCGACGTGGCTGATGGTGGCGCCGTGCAGTTTGACTGCCGGGGACACGTCAGCGTTGGCGAAGTGCAGAGCGACTTTCATGTGCACTTTCTTCGAAGCGTCAACGCGCTGGAAGTCAGCGTGCAGAACCAGTTGCTTGTATGCGTGGACTTGGAAGTCGCGCAGCAGCACTTGCTGGGTCTTGCCGTCGATTTCCAGATCCAGGATCGACGAGTGGAAGGCTTCTTTTTTCAGCGCGTGGTACAGCGCGTTGTGGTCCAGCGAGATGGTCACTGGCGCTTCGGTACCGCCGTAGATGATGCCAGGGGTTTGGCCCGAATTGCGCAGGCGGCGGCTCGCTCCGGAACCTTGCAATTCGCGTTTGAATGCAACAACTTTCATGTGTAACTCCAAAAATAACAGGGCTCGCGCCCCGTGTTATGAAGCCCCCGCGACCAGGGTGCTTCGAAAATGAGCTGACTGCGCTCATGAAACCGGGAAGTACAACGGCGCGACAAGCATTTTTCGCTTGTCGCGCCGTTAAAAACTAGCTAAATCGTTTATCTCAGTCGATAAACAGGGAGATCACGGAATCGCCCTTGATGATGCGTTTGAACGTTTCTGCCAGCAGCGGTGCGCAGGTCAGCTGGCGGATCTTGCCGCAAGCCTTGGCCGCGTCGGACAGCGGGATCGTGTCGGTCACGACCAGCTCGTCCAGCGACGAACTGGTGATGCGCTCGATCGCCGGGCCGGACAGCACAGGGTGCGTGCAGTACGCGATGACTTTCTTCGCGCCGCGCTCTTTCAGCACTTCGGCGGCCTTGACCAGCGTGCCCGCGGTGTCGACCATGTCATCCATGATCACGCAGTTGCGGCCTTCGACTTCACCGATGATGTTCATCACTTCCGACACATTGGCCTTCGGACGGCGCTTGTCGATGATGGCCAGGTCGCAGCCCAGGCGTTTAGCCAGGGCGCGTGCGCGCACCACACCGCCGACGTCCGGCGACACCACCAGCAGGTCCTGGTAGTTCTTCTTCTGCAGGTCGCCCAGCAGAATCGGCGAAGCGTAGATATTGTCAACCGGGATATCGAAGAAGCCCTGGATCTGGTCCGCGTGCAGATCCATGATCAGGACGCGCTCGACGCCCGCTTCTTCCAGCATGTTGGCGACCACTTTGGCCGAGATCGCGACGCGCGCCGAACGCGGACGGCGGTCTTGACGGGCATAGCCGAAGTAAGGAATAGCTGCGGTGATACGGCCAGCGGACGCGCGTTTCAGGGCGTCGACCATCAGGATCAACTCCATCAGGCTGTCGTTGGTTGGAGCACAAGTCGATTGCAGAACGAAGACGTCTTTACCGCGGACGTTTTCGTTAATCTCAACCATCACTTCGCCGTCCGAGAATTTCGAAACGTTTGCCTTGCCGAGAGGGATGCCGAGATTTTTAGCGACCCCTTCTGCCAATGCAGGATTAGCGTTGCCGGTAAAAACCATCAGGTTTTCGAAAGCCATTGGGAGTCCCAGAGATAGTCGATGAAAATTTTTGAAAAGTCGCCAGCGGAAGCCGCGCGGCGCTGTACTTGAAACTTAGTTGAATGGCTCGCTCTGGGGCGATGCCATCTTTGCCTTATCCGGCCGGAGACTAACTTCGCCTCGACGGGTCCAGATACAAACGAATGGCAGGGGAACAAGGATTCGAACCTTGGTATGCTGGAATCAAAATCCAGTGCCTTAACCAGCTTGGCGATTCCCCTACGCAACTGACTGCTTGTCGTTACATGGCCGGTATTTTACAGCCATTTTCACGCTAAGCCAAATTTTTTTACTGCCTCACAACTTTGCGATGATCGGGTGGCGATCCAGCGCTTTGGCCTTCCAGGCTTTCCACTTTGTCGGTACTTTCGCAAGCACCGCATCCGCTTCTTCCTCGGTTGCCACCGCACAGAACACGCAAGCACCGGAGCCAGTCATCCTGGCATCGCCGTAAGCACCGAGCCATCCTATCGCCTCTGCCACCGGCGGGAATAACTTCGTTGCTACCTGCTGCAAGTCATTCTTTCCAAACCCTTTAAAACCGTTTTGTTTTTCAAGGTGGCTGGAAAAGTCCGTTATTATGACGACCGGAGTGTCCCTTGTCAAATGTTCCGAGCAAAAAATTGCAGCCGTCGGTACGGCGACGCCCGGTTCGATGACGACATACCAACAATCCGGCGCCCGCACCGGACGCATGGCCTCGCCCACACCCTCGGCAAACGCGGTCTCGCCGAAGATGAAGAACGGGATGTCCGCGCCCAGCGGCAGGCCCAGCGCCATCAACTCTTCCTTACTTAGACCGGCCTGCCACAAATAGTTCAACGCCATCAGCGTGGTGGCCGCGTCGGACGAGCCGCCACCCAGGCCGCCGCCCATCGGCAGCACCTTGTCGATGGCGATGTCGACGCCGCGCGGCAGCGCGCCCTGGCGGCGCAGCACCTCGGCCTGCAGCAGGCGCGCGGCGCGGATGATCAGGTCGCTCTCTTCCGGCACGCCGGGCAGGTCCGTCACGCGGCGGATCCGGTCGTCGTCGCGCAGGTCGAAGTGCAGCGTGTCGCCGTGGTCGATCAGCTGGAACACGGTTTGCAGCAGATGGTAGCCGTCGGCGCGGCGGCCGTTCACGTGCAGGAAAAGGTTGAGCTTGGCCGGAGCCGGGCAATTCTTCAGTGAGTTCATGGTGCGGTTTATTCGGTGCCTGGACGGATGGCGATGCGTATCGTCAAGTCATCCACCTGCCCCGCGCCCAGGCGCGTGAGGTCGATGCGTTTCGGTTGCGGCACGGCGGCGGTGTCGTCTTGCCACGTGGCGTATTCGACCTTCCAGCCGTCGCGCGTGACCACCGTGTCGTTGGCCGGCGAGGCGACGAAGCGCTTGCCGCCGGCGTCGGTGGCGTAGCCTTGCAGCCACTCGCGCAGGCCGGAGACCGGCAGCGTCCAACCCAGCATTTGCGTGGTCAGGCTGTCGAGGTCGGGCGCGGAGCGCGGCTCCTTGCCGCTTTGCTTCAACGTGGCCAGGCCCGGCGTGACGCTGATGACAGCGAGGATCTGGCGGGTCGGCGAGATCAGCGTGACATCGGTGGCGGTCCTGGTCTGGTGCCAGGTGAAGCCGAGGGTCGCCGATTCGCGCTTGCCGTCCTTGACGTAGTTGATGGCGATGCCGCCGCCAAGATCGACGTTGTCCTGGTAGGGCGCGACCGCGGCGGCCGAGCGCGGCGCGGACGTGGTGGCGCAGCCGGCCAGCACGGAAGCCGTCAGCGCGGCGGCCAGCATGGCGGCCGGGGCGCGGCGGCGCAGGTTGAATAAGGTCATCAAGTATCGCTTACAGGCTTTGGTTCAAACGGGCGAGCGTGCTTTTCAGCGCGTCGTTCTTCGGGTCTTTGGTCTGGGCTTCCTGCCACATCTGCCGGGCGCCGGCCTGGTCGCCCTTGGCGAACAGCACCTCGCCCAGGTGCACGGCGATTTCCGGATCGCTGCGCAGCGCGTAGGCGCGGCGCAGCATCGCCTCGGCCTCGCTCAGGTTGCCCATCCGGTACTGCACCCAGCCCATGCTGTCCATGATGAAGGGATCGCCCGGCGCCATCTTCATGGCCTTGTCGATCAGCGAGTACGCCTCGGGCAGGCGCTCGTTGCGCTCGGCCAGCGAGTAGCCCAGCGCGTTGTAGGCGTGCTGGTTGTCGGGCGCGGCGATCATCACCTGGCGCAGCGCCTTTTCCATCAGCTCCAGCTGGCCCATCTTCTCGGCCACCAGCGCGAAGTCGTACAGCAGGTCGGGATTGTCCGGGTAGCGCTTGACCGCGTTTTCCAGCACCGTGTAGGCGGCGCGGTGGTCGCCGGCGTCGCGCAGGATCTGCGCGTCGGCCTGGAAGATCTGCGCCTGGTCGACGGCCTCGGTCGGCTTGAGCTCGGCCAGCTGCTTGCGCGCCTCGTCGACGTTGCCCTTGCGGGCCGTCAGCTGCGCCATCTTCATGCGCGCGGCCAGGTAGATTTTCTCGTCGGCGCCGTCGACCTTGTCCAGCCAGTTGTAGGCCGTGTCCAGGTCGTTGCGCTGCTCGGCGATCTGCGACAAGATCATCAGCACCTTGGACGGGTCGCGCTCGTCGTTCGGATGGTCGGCCAGCACCTTGACGAAGTCGGTGAAGTACTTCTCCGCGTTCGGGATGTCGTTGGCCTGCATCGCCATCACGCCCAGCGCGTACAGCGTGGCCATGTTGTCCGGCTGGTCCTTCAGCAGGATCAGGAACTGCTGGCGGGCGGGCTCGGTCTGCTTGGCGTCGGCCAGGATGCGGGCGTAGGCGGCGCGCACTTCGCGCGACTTGGGGTACTTGTCCAGGAAGGTCGACAGCACCTTGAGCGCGGTGTCGATATCGCCGGACACCTGCGCCGTGGTCAGGATGGCCAGCTCGGAATCGGGCTTGATGCGCAGCGCCTGCTCGGCCTCGGTGCGGGAGCGCTCGTTGTCGCCCAGCGTGAAGGCGCCCTGCGCCAGGATCAGATGGCTTTCCAGCGTGTCGCTGTAGGGCGCCAGCACGCGGTCCTCCAGCGCGAAGGCGGCGGCCTTGTCCTTGGCGCGCAGCAGGAACTGCTGCATCTGGAACATGGCCAGCGGACGCGCCTGCGGCGGCGCGGCCTTCAGCCGTTCGGCGAAGATCTGCTCCGCCTCGCTCAAATCGTCGTTGACGACGGCGAAGCCGAGGAAGTACTGGGTGGCCTCGTCCGAGTTCGGCGCCAGGCCGCGCCACAGGCGGATGGCCGACAGCGCCTCCGGCCCCTGCTTGGCGGTCAGCGCCATCTCGGCGGCGCGGCGCGCCAGGCGCGGATCGCGCGTCTGCTGGGCCAGCGCCAGCATGGTGATGTACGGCCCCTGCCAATTGCCCTGCTTGAATTCCAGCTCGGCCTTGGTGATGCGGAACAGCATGTCGCCGGTGAGGTCGACATTGGGCAGCGCTTCCTCGGCCGGGGCCGGCGCGGCGGCGACCGGCGCGGCGCTCTCCGCTGCCGCATCGGCGGGCGCGGCGGCGGCTGGTTCCGCCTGTTTTTGCGGCGCCACGGCGCACGCGGACAGCAAGGCAGAGAGGGTTACAATGGCGAAAGCGTTTTTCAAGGGAAGATCCTGGCAAGTCGGCAAAAGGTACTGAGGCAATCGGATTTTACGCTCAACGCCCCGATCGCGTGTTTTGACTAGTGTAACCAAATATTCCGCCGCAGCCAGAGTGTACCCGCTCATTATTTCGACTCATAACCGTCCAGATGCCAGAATTACCAGAAGTTGAAGTCACCCGGCGCGGGGTCGCGCCGCATATCGAGGGACGCACCGTGCATCAGGTGGTGCTGCGCCGCGAGGGCCTGCGCTGGCCGTTTCCCGCGCAGCTGCCGCAGCTGCTGGCCGGCCACCAGGTGCTGCGCACCGGCCGCCGCGGCAAATACCTGCTGCTGCATTTCGACCATGGCACGCTGATCATCCACCTCGGCATGTCGGGCCACCTGCGCATCATGCCGGGCGGGATCGTCCCGGAAAAACATGATCATTTCGACCTCGTGGTCGAGACCCCGGACGGCCTGCGGGTGCTGCGCATGAAGGACCCGCGCCGCTTCGGCGCCGTGCTGTGGCACGACCACGCGGACGGCCTGCTGGAGCACCACGTGCTGCTGCGCGAGCTGGGCGTGGAGCCCTTGGAGGCGGGCTTCACCGGCAAATTGCTGTACGATCAAACCCGGCAGCGCAGTGCGCCCGTCAAGCAGGTGCTGCTGGCCGGGGACATCGTGGTCGGCGTCGGCAATATTTATGCTTCGGAAAGCTTGTTCCGCGCCGGCATCAACCCGAAGACGCCGGCCAAGCGCATCAGCCTGGCCCGCTACGAGAAGCTGGCCCAGGCCGTGCGCGAAATCCTGGCCGAAGCCATCGTCCAGGGCGGCAGCACGCTGCGCGATTTTATTAGCGTCAACGGACAGTCCGGGTATTTCCAGCAGACTTATTTCGTCTATGATCGTGCGGGTGTCCCCTGCAAGGTGTGCGCGGCGCCGATACGGCAGATCAAGCAAGGCCAACGGTCCACGTTCTACTGTGTGAATTGCCAAAAATAAGGGTGGAACATGATGGTCAGGGATTTCGAACAGTACAGCGCCTGGAGGCAGGGCGTCGTCACCGCGTTGAAAAATTATCAAGCGTGGGTGGCCGGCGCGTCCCTGACCGACGCCGCCACCGACCAGCGCATCGCGCGCGCGCTGGCGCGGCTGGCCGACGATAAACTGTCGGTGGCCTTCGTCGCCGAATTCTCGCGCGGCAAATCGGAATTGATCAACGCGATTTTCTTCGCCGACTACGGCCAGCGCATCCTGCCGTCCGCCGCCGGCCGCACCACCATGTGTCCGACCGAGCTGATGTATGACGCCAGCTTCGCGCCGTCGATCCGCCTGTTGCCGATCGAGACGCGGGCCGAGAACCTGTCCACCAGCGACTACCGCGACCAGCCGGCCGCCTGGACCGTGCTGCCGCTGAACCTGGACGCGGGCGCCGACATGCACGAGGTGTTCAAGCAGGTCAGCATGACGCGCCATGTGCCGGTCGAGGAAGCCAAGCGCTACGGCCTGTACGACGAGGACGATCCCGACATGCCGGTCACGCTGGACGAGGCCGGCATGGTCGAGATTTCGCTGTGGCGCCATGCGATCATCAACTTCCCGCATCCGCTGTTGAAGCAGGGCCTGGTGATCCTCGACACGCCGGGCCTGAACGCCATCGGCACCGAGCCCGAGCTGACGCTGAACCTGATCCCGAACGCGCATGCGGTGCTGTTCATCCTGGCCGCCGACACCGGCGTGACCAAGAGCGACATCGAGGTCTGGCGCAACCACATCGGCGCCGGCGCCGGCCGGCTGGTGGTGCTCAACAAGATCGACAGCATGTGGGACGAGCTGCGCAGCGAGGCCGAGGTCAACGTCGAGATCGAGCGCCAGCAGGCCAACGTGGCGCACGTGCTGGCGCTGGAGCCGCGCCAGGTGTTTCCGGTGTCGGCGCAGAAGGCGCTGGTGGCCAAGATCACGCAGGACGCGGCGCTGCTGGAGCGCAGCCGCCTGCAAACGCTGGAGGACGCGCTGTTCAACGAGCTGATCCCGGCCAAGAAGGACATCGTGCGCAAGCAGCTGGGCGAGGACTTGCAGGCGCTGAGCGCGGCGCAGCTGGCGATGGTGAACGCGCGCAGCCGCGGCATCGTCGAGCAGCTGCACGAGCTCAAGAGCCTGCGCGGCAAGAACCAGAGCGTGATCGCCCACATGATGCGCCGCATCGACGTCGAGAAAAAAGAGTTCGACGCCAGCCTGTTCAAGCTGCAGGCCACGCGCGCCGTGTTCACGCGGCTGTCGACCGAGCTGTACACCTGCATGGGCATGGACATCGTGCGCGACGACATCGAGCAGGTGCGCGAGGAGATGCAGCGCAGCCGCTTCTTCACCGGCGTGCGCGAGGCGGTGCGCAACTACTTCGAGCGCATCCGCGCCAGCCTCGACGCGGCCGAACACAAGACGCTGGAGATCAGCGAGATGATGGGCGTGATGTACCGCCGCTTCTCCAATGAGCACGGGCTGACGCTGGCGCTGCCGATGCCGTTTTCGCTGGACCACTACCGCGACGAGATCGCGTCCATCGAGGCGATCTACTACAAGCAGTTCGGCACGGCGACCTTGCTGACCACCAGCCGCGTGGTGCTGATGGAGAAGTTCTTCGACACCATCGCCTCGCGCGTGCGCGGCTGCTTCCGCGCCGCCAACAACGACGCGGAGGCGTGGCTGAAGGTGATCATGACGCCGCTGGAGGCGCAAATCCGCCAGCACAAGGATCAGTTGAAACACCGGCTGGCGTCGATCCAGCGCATCCATGATGCGACCGACAGCCTGGAGCAGAAAATCGACGCGTTTGAGGGCAGCCAGCAGGAGCTGGAGGAGCAGAAGGCGCGGCTCAATGAATTGGCGGGGCAGATCAGCATCGCCATCAACGCGGAATTCGTGGCGCTGGACGCCGCCGCTTAAGTTAGGAACAGAATGAAGGTTGTGGAAGTAGAGAATTTTGCGGATCCCAGTTTCTCGGCCGATCTGATCGGCTGGCAAAAAGTGCATGGACGCCATGTGCTGCCATGGCAGAACACGCGCGACGCGTATCTGATCTGGCTGTCGGAAATCATGTTGCAGCAGACGCAGGTGTCGGCGGTGCTGGGCTATTACGCGCGCTTCCTGGAGCGCTTCCCCACCCTGCGCGATTTGGCGGCGGCGCCGGTCGAGGATGTGATGGCGCAGTGGAGCGGCCTGGGCTACTACACGCGGGCGCGCAACCTGCACAAGTGCGCGCAGCGCGTGGTGGCCGAGTATGACGGCGTGTTTCCGTCCGATCCGCTGTTGCTGGCGGAGTTGCCGGGCATAGGCCGTTCGACGGCGGCGGCGATCTCGGCGTTCTCCAGCGGCACGCGGGCGGCCATCATGGACGGCAACGTCAAGCGGGTGTTCGCGCGCGTGTTCGGCATCGACAGCTATCCCGGCGAGCGCAAGACCGAGGAGGCGATGTGGCGCCGCGCCGAGGCACTGTTGCCGGAGCAAGGCATCGAATCGTACACACAGGGCTTGATGGACATGGGCGCGACGCTGTGCACGCGCAGCAGTCCGTCTTGCGAGCGCTGTCCGATGCAGGCGCGCTGCGTGGCCTACGCCACCAACCGCACCAAGGATCTGCCGGTGCGCAAGCCGAAGAAGGCCAGTCCGGAAAAGCATGCGGTGATGCTGGCGATTATCGATGGCGGCCAGGTGTTGCTGGAACAGCGTCCGCCAAGCGGGATATGGGGCGGTTTGTTGTCGCTGCCGGAGTTGGACGGCCATCTGCCGGCCGAGGATGACGAGGTGGAAGCGGTCGATGACGATGCATTGATGCTGGCGGTGGGCAAGTTCGGCGAGATGGAATCGCACGAGCGCCTGTCGACGGTGACGCATGTGTTCACGCATTACAAGCTGCACATCGCGCCCTACCGCGTGACCTTGGCGCGCCGGCAGGCGATGGCCGCCGAGTCCGGCCACGTCTGGTACGACGCCGCCAAAATCCCCGACGCCCCGCTGCCGGCGCCGATCAAGAAACTGCTATTGGAATTGGTAGGCGACAGCAAGGCCGCGCAGCAAAGGATGTTCTAGGGCCAAAGTTTAACGGCCGCCACCACCACGCTGGAAATGGAAATGAACGCAGCGACGGCCCATACCGTCATGCGCGTTTCCAACTTAGCCAAATACAACTTCAAATCGGCGATATCCCCCTTGGTCGCGTAATTGGCCTGAATGGCGGAGACCTTGGCCTCGAGTCTGATGAGGTCTTCCTTGGTGGCGTAATTGGACTGGATGATGGCGAGTCTGGCCTCAACCTTGGCAAGGTCTTCCTTGGTGGCGTAGCGCGGCAGCATGGAGGCCGTGTCCGCAGCAAGGACGGCGACCTCTCTTTCCACCGAGGTCAGCCGCCGATCCAATTGTGTGATTTGCTCGTCCATCTATCCATCATGCGCCGGACACCGTTGATGCTCAAGAGCGCACGATTGAGCCCACTCAAAGCTCTTCGAGCGAGAACAGCCGGCGGTGTTCGCGGATGGCGTAGCGGTCGGTCATGCCGGCGATGTAGTCGGCGATTTTGCGCGCCTGCTTGCCGACGTCGCCCGACTTTTCCTGGTAATCCGGCGGCAGCAGCACCGGCTCGGCCATGAAGGCGTGGTACAGCTCGCGCACAATGCGGCTGGCCTTCACCCGCATCCGGTTGACCTTGTAGTGGCGGTAGAGATTCTCGCGCAGGAAGCGCTTGAGCTCGGTCGCGTCCTTGCGCATCGGATCGGAAAAACGGATCAGCGGCGGCGATGCCCGCACCTCGTCCAGGCTCTTCGGCGCGGCATCGGCCAACAGCCCGCTGGAGGTGACGATCAGATCGTCGGCAAGCGCCGTGATCAGCCGGCGCAAGGTCTCGTAGATCGCGCGCCGTCCCGACAGGCCCGGGAAAGTCTGCTGCACATCGCGCCACAGTCGCGCGAAGAAGTCCACCTGCTCCAGCTGCTCGATGCTGATCAGCCCGGAACGCAGGCCGTCGTCGATATCGTGGCTGTTGTAGGCGATCTCGTCGGCGAGATTGGTCAGCTGCGCCTCCAGCGACGGCTGCGTGCGGTCGATGAAGCGCTGCGCCACCGGCCCCAGCAAGCGCGCATTGTTCAGCGAGCAGTGCTTGAGGATGCCCTCGCGGGTCTCGAACATCAGGTTCAGTCCGTTGTAGGCGCCGTAGTGCTCCTCCAGCTCGTCCACCACGCGCAGGCTCTGCAGGTTGTGCTCGAAGCCGCCGTGGTCCTGCATGCATTCGTTGAGCACGTCCTGGCCGACGTGGCCGAACGGCGTGTGGCCCAGGTCGTGCGCCAGCGAGATGGCCTCCACCAGATCCTCGTTCAGGCGCAGGTTGCGCGCCAGCGAGCGGCCGATCTGCGCCACCTCCAGGCTGTGCGTCAGCCGGGTGCGGAACAGGTCGCCCTCGTGGTTGAGGAACACCTGGGTCTTGTATTCCAGCCGGCGGAAGGCCGAGGAATGGATGATGCGGTCGCGGTCGCGCTGGAACTGGCTGCGCGAGGCGTGCGCGGTTTCTTCAAAGCGGCGCCCCACGCCGCCCGCCGAATGGGCCGCGTACGGGGCGAGGAATTCGTCGGGCAGCATGGCGGCCTCCGCTTAGACGCAGGCGGCCAGCGTGGCCAGCAGCAGCTCTTGCGGCGCGTTGGTGATGCTCGGCGCGCCCAGCGGCTTGATCAGGATGAACTTGATGGCGCCGCCCTCGTTCTTCTTGTCGACCTCCATCAGCTCCAGCCAGCGCGCCACGCCCAGGTCGGGCGCCTTGACCGGCAGGCCGGCCGCCGCCACCAGTGCGCGCATGCGCGCCACGGTGGCTTCGTCGACCAGGCCCATGCGGTGCGACAGGTCGGCCGCCATGACCATGCCGCAGCCGACCGCCTCGCCGTGCAGCCATTCGCCGTAGCCCAGGCCGTTCTCGATGGCGTGGCCGAAGGTGTGGCCGAAGTTCAGGATGGCGCGCAGGCCGCCCTCGCGTTCGTCCTGGCGCACCACGTCGGCCTTGATCTCGCACGAGCGGGCGATGGCGTAGGCCAGCGCGCCCTTGTCGCGCGCCATCAGCTTGCCGATGTTGGCCTCGATCCAGTCGAAGAAGGCGGCGTCGATGATGGCGCCGTGCTTGATCACCTCGGCCAGGCCGGCCGACAGCTCGCGCGCCGGCAGGGTCTCCAGCGTGGCCGTGTCGGCGATCACCGCGCGCGGCTGGTGGAAGGCGCCGATCATGTTCTTGCCCATCGGGTGGTTGATGCCGGTCTTGCCGCCCACCGAGGAATCGACCTGCGACAGCAGGGTGGTCGGCACCTGGATGAAGTCGATGCCGCGCATGTAGCTGGCGGCCGCGTAGCCGGTCAGGTCGCCGATGACGCCGCCGCCCAGCGCGATCAGCGTGGTCTTGCGGTCGGCCTTGGCGGCCAGCAGCGCGTCGAAGATCTGCATCAGGCTGGCCCAGTTCTTGTATTCCTCGCCGTCCGGCAGCACGATGGACGTGACTTGCTTGCCGGCCTGGCGCAGGCCGGCCTCGACGCGCTCCAGGTACAGCGGCGCGATGGTGGTGTTGGTGACGATGGCGACCTTGTCGCCGTGGACGTGACGCGCCAGCAGCGCGCCGTCTTGCAGCAGCGCCGGGCCGATCGAGATGGGATAGCTGCGCTCGCCCAGCTCGACGTTTAACAGGATGGTGGATTGTTCGTTCATCGTTGGTTCGGCTTGTGTGACGCAGTTGGGCGAGGCCTCGCAGGCGCGCGTCTCCAGCTGGGTCAGGATGGATTGAACCATCGATTGTACGTTAGGTCGCCCGGTATCGATGACGATATCGGCGATTTCCATGTACAGGGGATCGCGCACCGCCATCAATTCCTCGAGTTTTTTGCGCGGATCGGCGGTTTGCAGCAGCGGCCGGTTCTTGTCGTGCGCGGTGCGCTGCAGGATGCTGTTGACGGTGGCGCGCAGGTAGATCACGGTGCCGCGCGACTGCAGGTAGGCGCGGTTGTCCGGATTGAGGATGGCGCCGCCACCGGTGGCCAGCACCAGTTCCTGCTGGGCGGTCAGCTCGCGGATGACGTCCGCCTCCCGCCGGCGGAAGCTCTGCTCGCCTTCGATTTCGAAGATCCACGGGATCGAGGCGCCGGTGCGGGCCTCGATCTCGTGGTCGGAGTCTATGAAACGCAAACCCAGCTTGCGGGCCAGGATGCGGCCGATGGTGGTTTTTCCCGCCCCCATCAGGCCGACTAGAAACACATTAGGCATGAACAGTCCGAGTTAATTCGGGTTACTACATAAGGTTGATATCCCGTAAGGGCTGGATACGCCCGGAGGCTGGATTGCCTGGGTCGCATAATCGATGCCCAAACCCGGCAAGTGTACCAGACCTGTGTAGCTCGACTCACTACCATTTGCCTGGCCGCGCACGGTCAGGTTCACATCGAGCCAGTTGGCGCGGTCGCGCGGGTACACCAGCGAGACGATGGCCTGGCCCTTGGCGTCGGTGGTGATGTTGGTGGTGACCGTCACCGGAATGCCCGGATCGAGCACGCCGTTGCCGTTCAAGTCTTCCCCGGGATTGAGGATGCCGTCGCGGTTGATGTCCTCGTTGGCGCAGCCGACGTGCTGCACCGGCTCCCATGGTCCCAGCGGCAGCGTGTACTTCATGAAGCCCTTGAAGTAGGTGACCGGCAACACCGAGGCGGTCAGCTTGACGCCCGAGACGGCGTTGCCGGCCGCATCGGTCACCAGCACCACGTAGTCCAGCTGATAGGCCGCCGTGCCGCTCTGCCCCACCGTGCTGCCGGTGCCGGCGCTGATGAACAGCGACTTCTGCGCCACCGTCAGGCTGGCGACAGCGCTGGCGCCGGAGCCGCCGATGATCTTGGCCTGGATCTTCACGGCGTCCAGCCCCGATTGATTCGGGCCGGCGATGAAGCTGACCGTGGCCGCGCCATCGACGCCGGTGACCACCACGGCGGGCTGGGTCAGCGTGCCGGCGGTCGCATCGGACTGGATGGAGAAGGCCACGGTGGCGTTCTTGACCACGTTGTTCTGCACCGTGCCGTCGCGCACCACGGCGCGCAGGGTCGCCTGCTGGCTGGTGCTGCCGGGGCTGTTGACGCCGATGACGGCGGGGTCCGCCTGTATCGTGACGGTGGCGGTGTTGGTCAGCGGCGCCACGAACTCCAGGTCGGTCTGGGTGGTCAGGCCGCCGGTGGCGGCGGCGGTGATGGTGGCCACGCCGGGGCCGGTCGCGTTGACGTAGGCGGTGGCGGCGCCGCCGGCCAGCGGCAACGTGGTGCTCAGCGGCGAGGTGCAGCCCGGGTCGCTGTACACGACGCCGCGCGAGCTGCTGATGGTGACGCTGGCGGTATCGGGCGGGGTCGGGACCGGGCCGCCGGTGACGGCGATCCGCTGGCAGCCGCCGATGAAGGCCGAGCTTTCCGCGTTGCCGCCCGCGTCCAGCACCTTGACCGCGAAGCTCGACGAGTTGATCGCGATGGAGACCGAGTTGGTCTCGCCCGCCGCCTTGACGGTGATCAGGTCGCTGCTGCCGCTGCTGGCGGTGTAGCTCAGCACCAGCTGGCCAGCCGAATTGGTCACGGCCGCGCCGCCGCCCTTGACGGCCAGGCCGTTGGAATTGGAGCTGTAGGTCACGGTCTTGCCGCTCAGGCCGTTGCCGGCCGAGTCGACCAGCTTGACCGTGACGTCGGCGCTGGCGCCGACGTTGATGGTCGGCTGGGCGTTGATGGTCAGCTTGTTGCCGGCCACGTTGACGATCGCCGTCACCGGCGCCGCGCCCGGCGCCGAGGCCGTGATCTTGATCGCGCGCGAGGTCGGGTCGCCGCCGGTGCCCAGCTTCTCGGTCACGATGCCCTGGGCGTTGGAGACGCGGTTGGTCAGCGACAGGCTGCCCGAGTCGGCCTTGAGGTCGACCGTCACGCCGGCCATCACGGTGTTGTTGGAGTCGCGCACCAGGGCCACGACGTTGACCTCGTTGCCGGCGGTGCCGACCGAGGCCAGCGTGCCGGAATCGGTGGTCAGCGTCAGGCTCGGCACGGCGGTGATCACCGCCACCGACAGCTCGCTCGACTTGACCGCGCCGTTGGCGGCGCTGGCGCTGATGGTGATGGTGCGCGGCGTGGAGTCGCCCTTCACGCTGAGTTTCTCGACCACCTGGCCGGAGGCGTTGGTCACGCGGTTGGTGCTGCTGACGGTGCCGGAGCTGGCCGAGAAGTTGACCGTCTCATTGGGCAGCGCGTTGCCGCCGGCGTCGCGCACGATGGCCGTCAGGGTCACCTCGGTGCCGTCCAGGCCGGACGAGGCGATGGTGGTCGCACTGGCCGTCAGCACCACGCTGGCCGCCTTGGACGGCGCCACGCCATTGCTGTTGGCGCCGGCCGAGCCGCCGCCACCGCCACAAGCGGACAAGACACTGGCGCACGCCAGCATGGCCAGCCATCCGGTGATTTTTTTCATGATGCGAGTTCCCATAGTGTTCGTGAAATGAGCCTGCGATGCGGTGCTGCGGCCTAGCGCGTCGACAGCCGCTCGGCGACGATCTTCGGCGTGATAAAGACCAGCAATTCCGTCTTGTCGTTGGTGCGGCTGTTGCTGCGGAACAGATAGCCGAGCACCGGCACGTCGCCCAGCAGCGGCACCTTGTCGGTGGTGTTGCGCTCGGTCTGCTGGTAGATCCCGCCCAGCACCACGGTGCCGCCGTTCTCGACCATGACCTGGGTCTTGACGTGCTTGGTGTCGATGGCGAAGCCGGCGCGGGTTTCCTGCCCCACGCTGTCCTTGTTGACGTCGACGTCGATGACCACGTTGCCGTCCGGCGTGATCTGCGGCGTCACCTCCAGCCGCAGGTTGGCCTTGCGGAACATGATCGAGGTGGCGCCGCTGCTGGTGGCCACCTGGTAGGGCAGCTCGATGCCCTGCTCGATCAGCGCGATGGCCTTGTCGGCGGTGATCACGCGCGGGCTGGAGATGATCTTGCCGGTGCCGTCGGCCTCCAGCGCGGACAGCTCCAGGTTGAGGAAGCGGTTGGCGGCCGACGAGAACAGGCTGACCGCCAGGTTGCCGGCCTGGGCGCCGTTGATGGCGGCCGGCAGCTGAGCGAACCTGGTTGTTGCCGAAGCTGGCGTCGGTGGCCTTGATCTGCCGGTCACCTCGCCCACGCCGGTGATGTTGCCGCCGATCGCCACGCGGGTGTTGCTGGTGCCGAGCTGGTAGCCGGAATCGCCGCCGCGCTGGGTGCGCAGGTCGGCGAAGCCCAGCTTGGCGCCGAGGTTGCGGGTGAAGGTGTCGCTGGCCTCGACGATGCGGGCCTCGATCAGCACCTGCTTGGAGGCGATGTCGGTCTTGGCGATCAGCTTGCGCACGTCCTCCAGCTTGGAGGCGATGTCGGTGATGAACAGCTGGTTGGTGCGCGGCTCGATGATGGCGCTGCCGCGCTTGGACAGGATGCGGTTCTTGCTGTCGCCGCCGCCCTCCAGCCCGAACACGGTCTTGAAGGCGTCGGCCTTCTGGTAGTTCAGCTGGAAGATCTCGGATTTCAATGGCTCAAGGTCGGCGATCTGGGCGCGCTGCTCCAGCTCCAGCTTTTCCTTGGTCAGCAGCTCCTCCTTGGGCGCGATCCACAGCACCGAGCCGTTCTTGCGCATGTCCAGGCCCTTGGCCTGCAACACCACGTCCAGCGCCTGGTCCCACGGCACCTCCTTCAGGCGCAGCGTCAGGTTGCCGGCGACGCTGTCGCTGGTGATGATGTTCAGGCCGGAGATGTCGGCGATCGCCTGCAGCGCCGCCCGCACCTCGACGTTCTGGAAGTTGAACGACAGCTTCTCGCCGCGGTAGCCCTGGGTGCCCTGGGTCAGCTTGTTCGGGTCCTCCTTGATCGGCTTGACGTCGATCACCAGCTGGGTGTCGCTCTGGTAGACGGTCTGTTCCCACAGGCCGCGCGCCTCGATGGTCATGCGCGTGTTGTCGCCCTGCGGCACGGTGGTGACCAGCGCCACCGGGGTGCCGAAGTCGCTCACGTCGAGCCGGCGGCGCAGGCTTTCCGGCACGCCGGTCTTGAGGAAGTCCACCACCACGCCGGTCGGGGTCTGGCGCACGTCCACCGCGACCTGGCTGTTGGGCAGGTCGACCACCACCCGGCCCTCGCCGTTGGCGCCACGGCGGAAGTCCATGTCGCGCAGCAGTTGACGGGCGGCCGGCGCGGGCGGCGCGGCGGCGACAGGCAGGCCCTTGGCGTCGACCGCCTGGGCCAGGCCGCCGGAACCGTCGATGGTCAGGATGACGGCGTTGCCGTCGATGGCGGTGGCGTAGTTCAGGCTGCGCTTGAGGTTGAACACCAGGCGCGAGCGCTCGCCGGCCTGCACCACGTTCACGCCGCGCAGCTCGCCCAGGTTGAGGTCCTGCACGGTCTTGCCGGTGGCGTTGGCGGTGGCGCCGAAGTCCAGCGCGATGCGCGGCGGATTGGTGATGGCGAAGCCGATCGGCAGCTTGGCCGGCGGGTTCCTCAGCGCGATCTTGACGATCACGTTCGAGCCCTGCTGGTTGGCGGTGATGCCCTCGATGGCGTTGGCGGCGGGTGCGGGCGCGGCCGCTTCCGGCGCGTTCTGGGCGCGGACGGCGGCGGGCAGCTGCATGGCGAGGGCGAAAGCGAGCACCGGCATCCAGCTGGCGACGGCCAGGGCGCGCCGGGGCGTGATGTGAGCGGTCATTTGGTGTTCTCCTTGCTTTCCTGCAGTTCCAACTTGGATATGCGTTCGACCCAGTCGCCGCCCGCATCCTGTACGATTTCCTTGACGCTGACGCTGTTGTCGGTGATGGCGGTGATCAGGCCGAAGTTCTGGCCCACGTGCTGGCCCGCCACCACGTGGTACAGGCCGCGGTCCACCTGCAGCAGCGCGTACAGCACGCCCTTCTGCTGCACCGTGCCGACCATCTTGACGGTGTCGAGCGGGAAGCCCTCCAGCAATTCCTTGCGCCGGTCCATGTCCGGCTTGATGCCGTTGGCGCCCCTGGCCGAGGCCTTGGCCAGCTCGGCGAGCAGCTTGTTGGGATTGAAGGGATCGATGGCGTCGGCCTGGGCGTAGGCGAAGGGGATGAAGGTCTTGGGCTCGGCCAGCGGCGGCACCGCCACCTTGGCCTGGGCGTCGACCTGCTTCATCCACGCGCGCACCTCCTGCACGTCGCTGTCGCCGCAGCCGGACAGCAGCAGCAACGGGGCCAGCAGAATGGCCGGGGTCAGGGTTCTCATGATTTTTTCGCCGCCTTTTTCTTGTCGGCGGCGGCCTTGCGCTGGGCGCTGACCTCCTCCGGATCCAGGTAGCGGAAGGTCTTGACCACCGCCTCCAGGGTCAGCACGCCGTCCTTGCCGGCGTTCAGGCTCATGTTGTTGAGCGTGACGATGCGCGACAGGTTGGCCATGTTGCCGGCGAAGGCGCCGATGTCGTGGTAGCTGCCGGTGACCTTGATGTTGATCGGCAGTTCGGCGTAGTAATCCTTGACCACCACCTGCGCCGGCGTGAACGACTCGAACTGCAGGCCGCTGCCGGTGCCGGCGCGGCCGATGTCCTTGAGCAGCGCGTCCATCTCGGCCTTGCTCGGCAGCTGTTTCTGCAGCCGGTCCACGTACTGGTCCACCTGCGCCTTCTGCGCCCGCAGCGCCTCCAGGTTGATCGCCTGCGCGGTCTTGAACTTGTACTCGTCGCGCAGCTTGAGTTCGGCCTGGGCGCCGGCGTCCTGCTCCTCGAACTGCGAGCTCCAGTAGAGGAAATAGCCGGCCGCCACCACGGCCGCCATCACGCCCACGCTGCACAGCACGCGCGGCGCCAGCGGCCACTGGCCCGGATGGCGTCCGCCGAGATTGCGGAACTGGTCGGCGAATTGCGCGCCGAGCGCGTTCAGATCGAGCTTGGCCATGTTATCCGCGCTCCTGGTTCTTGGCCGGCTGGCCGGCGGCCGGGGCGCCGCCCTTGCCCTTGGCGCCGGTGGCGGCCGCATCCTTGTCGCGCGGACGCTTGATGGTGACCGACAGGTTGAACTCCACCACCTTCTTGGCGGTCTTGCCCTGGCCCAGGCCGGTGGACTTCACCTCGATCAGCTCGGGCCGCTCCAGCCACGGCGACACGCCGGCCAGGTTGCCCAGCAGCTCGGACACCCGCTCCTGCGACTGCGCATAGCCGCCGATGGCCACCTTCTGGCCCTCCTGCTTGAAGCCCTTCAGGTAGACGCCGGCCGGGATCTGCTTGACCAGTTCGTCCAGCAGGTAGACCGGCTGGTTGCGGTCGCCCTGCAAGTCCTCCACCGCCTGCTGGCGCGCCTTGAGCGCCTCGATCTCCTGCTTCAGCGTGGCGATCTCGGCGATCTTCTTGTCGAGGCCGGAGATGGCGGTCTTGATCACCTGGTTGCGTTCGTTCTGGATGGAGATCGCGCGGGCGTTGTAGCCGCCCACGACCAGCACCACGCCGACGCCGACGATGGCGCCCAGCGCCAGCAGCGCGAAGAAGGCGGCCTTCTTTTGCTTGCGCTTTTCCTCGCGGTGCGGCAGCAGGTTAATTTTGATCATCAGCCGAACCTCCGCAGGGCCAGGCCGCAGGCGACCAGGTAGGCCGGGGCGTCGCTGCGCAGCTGCGACTCGCGCACCGAGCCGCCCAGCTGCATGCCCTTGAACGGCGAGATCACGGCGCTGGATATCCGGGTGCGGCTGGCCACCATTTCCAGCAGGCCCGGCAGCAGCGCGCAGCCGCCGGCCAGGAACAGCTGGTCGACCCGCGTGTACGGCGTCGAGGTGTAGAAGAACTGGATGGCGCGCGTGACCTCCAGCGCCGCGCTTTCCAGGAAGGGCGTCAGCAGCTCGGCCTGGTAGGTGTCGGGCAGGTCGCCGGATTTCTTGCGGGCCTCGGCCTCGTCGTAGCTCAGGCCGAAGGTACGCACGATGTCCTGGGTCAGCGCGTTGCCGCCGAAGGGCTGCTCGCGCTCGTAGACGGTGACGCCGTCCAGCATCACCGAGATGTGCGTGACCTGGGCGCCGATCTGGAACAGCGCCACCACCTGGCCGGCGCCGGCCTCGGGCAGCTGGGCGGTCACGCGGTCCAGCGCGGCGCGGGCGGCGTAGGATTCGATGTCCATCACGGTCGCCTTCAGGCCGGAGGCCTCGGCGATGGCGACGCGGTCCTCGACCTTCTCGCGGCGCGAGGCGGCCAGCATGACCTCGATGTCCTCGGCCGAGTTGGCGGCCGGGCCGATGACGTCGAAGTCCAGGCTGACCTCGTCGAGCGCGAAGGGGATGTACTGGCTGGCCTCGGATTCGACCTGCACTTCCAGCTGGTCTTCCGACATGCCGGCCGGCAGGATGATTTTCTTGGTGATGACGGAGGCGGGCGGCATGCCCAGCGCCACCAGCCTGGTGCGGGTGCCGCTCTTCTTCCAGACCCGGCGCACGGCGTCGACCACCTGGTCCATGTTCTCGATGTTGCCGTCGACCACCGCGCCGCGCGGCAGCGGCTCGGCGGCGTAGCGCTCGAGCCGGTACTCGCCCTTGCCGCCCTGCGCCAGCTCGACCAGGCGCACGCTGGAGGTGCTGATGTCGATGCCCACCAGCGGCGGATTGCCCTGCCCCAGCAGCGTCTTGATATCGATCATACGAGCCTCCCGGCGCCACGGCTGGCGCCCGGATTTCTTTGCCGCCGAATCAACATTCGAACAGTGTGCATTTAGGAACTCGTTTGAAAACCAGCGTTTAGCCTGCTTATCTATGACCACACATTAAATCCTGCCTATATAAGTGTAAAGGTATTTCTATTGTGCACAATTGGCATGGTGTGAGGGTTTCGCCACACTTTTCCGGCGCTCCGTGGCCGCAAAAACAACTGAGTTGCTTTGTTGCTTACAGGTAAAGATTCCTGTCCACAGGCAGTGCGCGCCGCGACCCTTGCCTCGCTTATAATGGCCCGCAAACATAACTGAGAGATCGCACTGCATGGCTTCTTCTTCCAATTCGGCCCCGCCACCTTCGAATCCGCCCGGCAAACCGGCGGGCAAACCCGCCACCCGCTTCTTTCTGCTGGCCGGCCTGTCCGTGGTCGGCCTCGGGCTGGTGGGCCTGCTGCTGGTGGTGTTCGGGCTGGCGATGGCCTACCCCAACCTGCCCGAGCTCGACACGCTGACCGACTACCGTCCGAAGATGCCGCTGCGTATCTTCTCGGCCGACAACGTGCTGATCGGCGAGTTCGGCGAGGAGCGCCGCAACCTGGTACGCATCAAGGACATCCCCGACGTGATGAAGAAGGCCGTGCTGGCGATCGAGGACGACCGTTTCTACGAGCACGGCGGCGTCGACTACACCGGCATCCTGCGCGCGACCATCCACAACGCCACCGGCGGCGCCAAGCAGGGCGCGTCCACCATCACCCAGCAGGTGGCGCGCAACTTCTTCCTGTCGAGCGAGCAGACGCTCAAGCGCAAGGCCTACGAGGTGCTGCTGGCCTGGAAGATCGAGAAGAACCTCAGCAAGGACCAGATCCTCGAGGTCTACATGAACCAGATCTACCTGGGCCAGCGCGCCTATGGTTTCTCGTCGGCCGCGCAAATCTATTTCGGCAAGAACCTGAAAGACATTAGCGTGGCCGAGGCGGCCATGCTGGCCGGCCTGCCGAAGGCGCCGTCGGCCTACAACCCGGTGGTCAACCCCAAGCGCGCGCGCACCCGCCAGCAGTACATCCTGCAGCGCATGCACGAGCTCGGCTACATCACCGACAAGCAGTTCGAGGAGGCCAAGGCCGAGCAGCTGAAGGTCAAGACCGACAGCAGCGAGTTCGGCGTGCACGCCGAGTACGTGGCCGAGATGGCGCGCCAGCTGGTCTACGAGCAGTTCAAGGAGGACACCTACACGCGCGGCCTGAACGTGTTCACCACCATCACCAAGGCCGACCAGGACGCCGCCTACCTGGCGCTGCGCAAGGGCGTGATGGACTACGAGAAGCGCCACGCGTATCGCGGCCCGGAAGCCTACATCGACATCCCGCAGAACAAGGAGGAGGCGGACGACGCCATCGAGACCGAGCTGGCCGACCATCCGGACAGCGACGACATCGTGGCCGCCATGGTGCTGGCCGCCACGCCGCAGCTGATCACCGCCGTCACCGCCACCGGCGAGGAAATCAAGATCAGCGGACCGGGGCTGGAGATGGGCCGCTCGTGGCTGTCGGACAAGGCCGCGCCGAACAAGCGCATCCGCCGCGGCGCGGTGATCCGCGTCATGCAGGAGGGTAAGGACTGGCAAGTGACGCAGCTGCCGGAAATCGAATCGGCGTTCGTCGCGGCCGACACCCACGACGGCGCGATCAAGGCCATGGTGGGCGGCTTCGACTACAACCGCAGCAAGTTCAACCACGTGACGCAGGCGTGGCGCCAGCCGGGCTCGTCGTTCAAGCCGTTCATCTACTCGGCCTCGCTCGAGCGCGGGCTGTCGCCGGCCACCATCATCAACGACGCGCCGATCTCGTTCGACGCCGGCCAGACCGGCGGCCAGGCCTGGGAGCCGAAGAACTACGACGGCAAGTACGAGGGCCCGATGACGATGCGGCGCGGCCTGACCAAGTCCAAGAACATGATCTCGATCCGCATCCTGCACAAGATCGGCGCCAAGTACGGCCAGGAGTACACCACCCGCTTCGGCTTCGACGCCGACAAGAACCCGCCCTACCTGACCTTGGCGCTGGGCGCGGGCAACGTCACGCCGCTGCAGATGGCCGGCGCCTACTCGGTGTTCGCCAACGGCGGCTACAAGGTCAGCCCCTACCTGATCTCCAAGGTGACCGACGCCGACGGCAAGATCCTGTCGCAGGCCAATCCCGACAAGGCCGGCGACGAGAAGAACCGCGTCATCGACGAGCGCAACGCCTTCCTGATGGACAGCATGTTGAAGGACGTGGTGCGCTACGGCACAGCGACCAAGGCGCTGGTGCTCAAGCGTCCCGACCTGTCGGGCAAGACCGGCACCACCAACGATTCGATCGACGCCTGGTTCGCCGGCTACCAGCCGCATCTGGTGGGCATCGCCTGGATCGGCTACGACCAGCCGAAGAACCTGGGCAACCGCGAAACCGGCGGCGGCCTGGCGCTGCCGATCTGGATCGGCTACATGCAGAAGGCGCTGAAGAACATCCCGATCGAGGAGCGGGCGGTGCCGGAAGGCGTGATGCTGGTGGGCGACGAGTACTACTACACGGAAAATCCACCGGGCACCGGCGTGCACAACATCGACGGCGCCTCGCACGGCACGCCGGCCGAGGAAAAAGCCAAGGACGCCGTGAAGAACGAGTTGTTCTAAAAAAGCCGGAACACAACCAAGGGGCCGCAAGGCCCCTTGGTCATTGAGAGTCCACGTTGAGGAGCTGTATGAAGTTGTTGTTTTCTTTGATTGCCTTGTGCTCGGCGCTGTCGGCCGTCGCGGCGGAGCCGAGCAAGTTCGCCACCGGGACGGCGGCGTTCCTGGATGCCGAGCTCCCGCAAATGGACGAAGCCGTGGCGCACAAGGACCGCGCCTACTTCGGTCCGGCACTGGCCCGCACGCAGGCGTTTCTCAAAGGCTGGAGCGGCGAGCAGCTGGAACGCGATCCGGCCTGTTCCCGGGCGCTGAGCGAGTTCCTGATTGTCGGCCTGTGCAAGATTTCACCTCCGGGCACGCTGTGCGAGCCCGAAACGTTTATCCCCAAGGTGGACAACAACATCGCGCAGTGCCGCGCCGCGGCCAAGCCGGACGAGACGGCGGCGAAGCAGTGACGCCGCCCCTTGCGGGCCTTATTCGCCCAGCACCACCGGGCTGCCGCCCTGCGCGCTGACCATCTCCGACAGCGAGTAGAACAGCTCGGAGCCGTCGCGGGTGTTGAGCCACTTGCCGTCCTTCTGCTTGTAGTGGTAGCCGCCCGAGCGCGACGCCACCCACAGCTCCTGCATCGCGGCCTGGCTGTTGACGATGATCTTGGAACCATTGTCGATAAACTCGATTTCCAGCACGTTGCCGCTGCGGCTGCACTCGACGTCGACCATGTCCTCGTCGTTCAGACGGTCCAGCGACGCCTCGATGGCGGTAAGGGTGGCCTCGGCCTGCGCCAGGAATTCTGATTCGCCCATGCTACACTCCAGTATCTATAGTCAATCCGTGATTTTATCGTGAAGTCCACATTCCGTTTATTTATCGGCACCGTTTGCGGCACAACCGCGCTGTGCCTGACCGTCTTGTTGAGCGGCTGCGGCCAACCCGGCCCGCTGTACCTGCCCAAGGCTCCACCGGCCAAGCCCGCCAAGAGCACCGAAGCTGCCCCGGTTCCATCCACTCCAGCACCCCAACAATAATCCTTATGTCGCAATTTTCCTATGTAAATGGCGTGCTGCACGCCGAGGGCGCCTCGCTGGCCGCCATCGCCGCGCAGTTCGGCACCCCGACCTATGTGTACTCGAAGGCGCAGCTGCTGGCCAACTACGCCTCCTACGCCGACGCCTGCGCCGGCCGCGACGCGCTGGTCTGCTACGCCATGAAGGCCAACTCCAACCTGGCCATCCTCGACCTGCTGGCGCGCCAGGGCGCCGGCTTCGACATCGTCTCCGGCGGCGAGCTGCTGCGCGTGCTGGCGGCCGGCGGCGATCCGCGCAAGGTGATCTTCTCCGGCGTCGGCAAGAGCGTCGACGAAATGCGCCTGGCGCTGTCGCACGACATCCTGTGCTTCAACGTCGAATCGATCCCCGAGCTGCACCGTCTCAACGAGGTGGCCGGCTCCATGGGTAAGACCGCGCGCGTATCGCTGCGCGTCAACCCCAACGTGGACGCAAAGACCCATCCCTACATCGCGACCGGCCTGAAGGCCAACAAGTTCGGCGTGGCCTTCGACGACGCGCTCGACACCTACCGCGCGGCCGCCAAGCTGCCGCACCTGGAAGTGGCCGGCATCGATTGCCACATCGGCTCGCAGCTGCTGGACGACGCGCCGCTGCTGGAGGCGCTGGACCGCCTGATCGAGCTGATCGACAAGCTGGGCGACGAAGGCATCGTGCTGCACCACCTGGACATCGGCGGCGGCATCGGCATCAACTACGGCGAAGCGGGCGAGGCGCCGCCGGTGCCGGTGGGCGACTATCTGGCCCGCCTGTTCGCGCGCGTGGACGCCTGGCGCGCGGAGCGCCACGGCGGCAAGCCGATCAAGGTGATCTTCGAGCCGGGCCGTTCGATCGTCGGCGACACCGGCGTGCTGCTAACGAAGGTGGAGTTCATCAAGCACGGCGAGGAAAAGAATTTCTGCGTGGTCGATGCAGCGATGAACGACATGGCGCGTCCGGCGTTGTACCAGGCGTGGATGGACATGCAGCCTGTGGTGCAGGGCAAGGCGGGCGCGCTGGCGTACGACGTGGTGGGTCCGATCTGCGAATCGGGCGACTGGCTGGCGCGCGACCGCGAGCTGGCGGTGGAAGCCGGCGACCTGCTTGTGATGCACAGCGCGGGCGCCTACGGCATGACGATGGCGTCCAACTACAACACGCGCGGCCGCGCGGCGGAGATCATCGTCGACGGCGAGGTGTGCCACGTGGTGCGCAAGCGCGAGAACCCGGCCGATTTGTACGCGCTGGAATCGCTGATCAAGTAAGCCGGTCATCCGGCAAGCAAAAGCCGCCCGCCTCGCCGCCGGCGGCTTTTTTCATGCGGGCTGGTCTTCGGCAAAAATTTCCTGGATGTTGTGAGCCTCAAATAGTCGATCGAACCAGAGGTCCAACTGGTCCATTTCCGCAGATTCAACCCGCCGACTCAACTTATTGGGCAGCGAACCAAAGCGCTTGATAAGCAGTTTCTTCAGGCGTTGCCGGTCACCATACAGTTCAGCTTCGTAACGAAGCGCATCATCAAGACTATCGAAAAATGGAACCGTCATCGCTTTAGCCTCCGAAACGATACGTAAATTGATCATACGCTCACGCGCCAACCGCTGCAAACGAACCGCAACCCATCGCGTCAGCGCCTGCTGCGCGCTGACGCGATGGGCTATTCCCGGTTGTTGGCGCCATGTTTCAAGTTCGCCAGCAATGTCCTGTTCGGTTGCCAAGCGCTCGATGCGAAATGCCGTAGCGACAAGATTCTGAAACACTGCCAGCGCCGCAATCGGAAGGCGCTGCTGGTCTATGAGTAAATAGCTCTGTGCCGGCTGCAAATGCCGGATTTCTGGCGGCACAGCAGCGATAAGGCTGGCAAGGCTTAGACTGGCTTTCCATCGCCGTTTGCCGTTATAGAGAACCAGCGGAAATACCGGCGGCAGGCGGCCAGTCTCTGGCAACTCGTGGCGCTTGATCAGGTCTTGATAAAGCAAGCCGATATAGACCTGCATGCGCAGCGCCATCCAGTGGTCGGAACGGGATTGGAATTCGAGCAGCAGGTAGATGTAGATCCACTCGCCGGCCAGGCGCACACGCCAGACCATGTCGCTGTGGCGATGGTGGCCGCCGTCGCTGACGTAGCTGCCGTTGATGCGCTCGAAACTGTCGAGGTCCAGCTGCCGCACCCACTCGCCCGGCACGAAGCCCAGCAACAGGTCGCGCACCATCTCTGGATACGCGAACAGTTGCTTGTATGCGGTGTCGTCCTCGCTGGCCATCGGCCCAGTGTAGCGAGGCGGAGCGCGCCGCTGTTGGGCGCGCTCAAAGGAGCGCTAGCGCGCCGCCGCGGCCGACAGCGCCTTGCCGCGCGCCCAGTACACCCGCATCAGCAACAGCGCGCCGAGGATCAGGCCGAAGATGATAGGCTGCGTGAAGTTGTGCTTGCCCGCCTTCATCCACCAGAAGTGCAGGATGGCCAGCGGCGCGATCACATAGATCAGCCGGTGCAACCACTGCCAGCGCTTGCCGCCCAGCCGCTTGATCATGCCGTTGGTGCTGGTCGCGGCAAGCGGTATCAGCAGCACGAAGGCGATGAAGCCCACCGTGATGAACGGCCGCTTCAGCACGTCCTTCCACATCTCCTGCACGTCGAAGAAATGGTCGAACCACAGGAAGGTCATGAAGTGCAGCACGCCGTAGAAGAACATGTACAGTCCCATCATGCGGCGCAGCTTGATCAGCCAGTTCCATTTGCTCAGCTTGCGCAGCGGCGTCACCGCCAGCGTGAAGCACAGGAAGTACAAGGTCCAGTCGCCGGTGCCGCGCGTGATGAATTCCAGCGGCTCGACCAGTTGCCCGGTCAAGGTCAGGTACACCATGCGCGCCAGCGGCACCAGCGCCAGCACGAACAGCGCAGCCTTGATCAGCCCGGTCTGCCGGGCGGTGGGATTGAACGCCATACGCTTAGAAGAACTTCTTCAGGTCCATGCCGGCGTACAGCGGCGCGACGTCGGCATAGCCGTTGAACATCAGCGTCTTGCGCTTGCGGGCCAGGAAGCCGTCCTCGCCGATGCGGCGCTCGGACGCCTGCGACCAGCGCGGGTGGTCCACGTCCGGATTGACGTTCGAATAGAAACCGTACTCGCTCGGCGCCGACAGATTCCACGACGTGCGCGGCTGCTCTTTGACGAAGCGGATCTTGACGATGGATTTGGCCGACTTGAAACCGTACTTCCACGGCAGCGCCATGCGCACCGGCGCGCCGTTCTGGTTGGCCAGCGTTTCGCCGTACATGCCCAGCGTCAGCAAGGCCAGCGGATGGTTGGCCTCGTCGATGCGCAAGCCCTCGGTGTACGGCCATTGCAGCACGCGGCTGCCCACGCCCGGCATCTGCTTCTTGTCGGCCAGCGAGACGAATTCCACGTACTTGGCGTTGCCGGTCGGCTCGACCTTCTTGATGATCTCGGAGAAGGAGTAGCCGATCCACGGAATGACCATCGACCAGCCCTCCACGCAGCGCAGGCGGTAGACGCGCTCCTCCAGCGGCGCCAGCTTGAGCAGCGCGTCGATGTCCAAGGTCATCGGCTTGTTGACCTCGCCTTCGATGGACACCGTCCACGGCCGCGTCTTGAGCGTGCCGGCGTACATGGCCGGTTCGCTCTTGTCGGTGCCGAATTCGTAGTAGTTGTTGTAGCTGGTGGCGTCCTTGTAAGGCGTGTGCTTGTCGAGCGCCGAATAGGAGGGATTGAGCTTGGCCGCCAGCTTGGGATTGACGCCCTGCGCGAACGCTTCGCGGTTGGCCATCTCCAGCAGCGCGGCGCCGCCGAGCGCGCCTGCGGCGACTTGCTTCATGAAGTTGCGGCGCGATTCGTACACCTCGCGCGGCGTGATTTCTGATGAAAACGGCAACTCGATGCCGTTGGGGCTACGCTTGATCAGCATGCTGACTCCAAAGATTGTGCAAGGTTGAGACTTGGTCGTACCAATAGCCTGAACCTTACACCAATCTTGGCCAGCAAAAGTTCACATCGCGTTTACAACTTGCCGTAAGAATGCAGGCCGGACAGGAACATGTTCACGCCCAGGAAGGCGAAGGTGGTCACCAGCAGGCCCACCAGCGCCCACCATGCCGCCGGACGGCCGCGCAGGCCCGTCATCAGGCGCATGTGCAGCCAGGCCGCGTAGTTGAGCCAGACGATCAGCGCCCAGGTTTCCTTCGGATCCCACGACCAGTAGCCGCCCCACGCCTCGGCCGCCCACAGCGCGCCGAGGATGGTGGCGATGGTGAAGAAGGCGAAGCCGGCCGAGATGGCCTTGTACATGACGTCGTCCAGCACCTCTTCCGACGGCAGGCGGTCCACCAGGCGGCCCGAGGTCTTCAGCAGGTAGGCCGCCGCCACCATCGCGGCCAGTGCGAAGTTGCCGTAGCCAATGAAGTTGGCCGGCACGTGGATCTTCATCCACCAGCTTTGCAGCGCCGGCAGCAGCGGCTGGATGTCGGCGGCGTCGCGCGAGGTGGTGTACCAGAACAGGAAGCCGATCGCGGCGGTGATGACCAGCGTGACGAAGGCGCCCAGCTGGCGGGTGGCGTAGCGCTGCTCGAAGTACAGGTAGAACATCGCGGTGATCAGCGAAAACAGGATAAACACTTCATACAGATTCGACACCGGAATGTGGCCGACGTCGGTGCCGATCAGGTAGGACTCGTACCAGCGCACCATCATGCCGGTCAGGCCCAGCACCACGGCGGCCCAGCACAGCTTGGAGCCGATGCTGAAGGCGGACTCGGAGCGGGCGGCCGAGCCGATCACGTAGAACAGCGTCGACAGGCAGAACATCACGCTCATCCACAGGATCGCGGACTGGCTCGACAACATCATGCGCAGCCAGAACTTCTTGGTGCCGTTGTCCAGCTCGCCGGCGTACATGGCGATCGCGCCCAGCGCCAGCAGGGCCACCAGCGGCATCAGCCAGCGCGCCGGCTTCCAGTGCCAGCCCAGCGCGGCGAACGCCGGCGCGGCGGCCAGCAGGATGCCCTTCTCGTAGATGTCCATGTAGTGGCCGTAGCGGTTCAGGCCGAACAGCGAGCCCGCCAGCAGCGCCAGCGCGAACACCCAGTCGAACGCGGTCAGGCGCTTGAAATAGCCGGGCGCCTGGGTATAGGTTTGGGTCGATTGCGTCAGTTCCATCATTTCTCTCCGTGGCCGCTACAGCTTACGCCGATTGCGGCAGCTTTTCTTTCAAAGTTTCAAACTCGCGTTCGAAGTCCAGCGTTTTGCGCTGGGTGCTCATGGCCATCAGCGCCTCGGCGCCGGCGCCGTCGTCCTTGATCCACACCCACAGGCGGCGTTCGCGGATATAAAACATCGAGAATACACCCAGCACCAGGAATACGCAGCCCAGGTAGACCACCTTCTTGCCCGGCGAACGGGTGACCTGGAACACCGAGGCCTGGACCTGGGTGAAGTCGTCCAGCTGCAGGTAGACCGGCGCGCCGTAGAAGTAGGCGTCCGACAGCGCGTTGGTGGACAGTTGCAGGAAGCGGGCGTGGGCCTCGTCGGCGCTGACCGGCTCCAGACCGTCCTTGGCGCGGGCGGCCTGCCACAGGTCCCACAGGCTGCCGTTGAGGATCTTCATGAAGACGTCGGCGGCCTTCTCCTGCTCGGCGGCCGGGATCTTCTCCAGGAAGCGCGAAATGGCCACGAAGCCGGCCGCCTTGTCGTTGCCGGCGAAGATGGTCAGGCTCTTCTCGGCCGAGGCTTGCAATTGGCCGCGCAGGACGTCGCCGTTGGGCGACTGCGGCGTGGCGCGTTCGGCGTAGCGCTTGGCGGCGGCGGCGCGCAGGGCCGGGTCGTTGAGGGCGGCGCGCAGGCGCATCCATTCGGTCACGCTGTGGGCGTCGTCGGCCGGGATGCGCAGGAAGCTGAACGGGTCGGACGGGTTGACTCGCATGCCGGCCAGGAACACCGTGGCGCCGTCCACCGTCACCGGCTGCATGTAGTTCTGGTATTCGCGCGCCTGGCCGGTCTTGTCGCGCAGCTTGTAGGTCACGCTGGGGCCGACGTTCTTCAGGTCCTTGTTGTTGGCGTTGCGGCCGGCCGAGCCGGTGTGCTTGTCGAGGCTGTTGGCGAACTGCTCTTCCAGGCTCTTGCCCTTGGTGACCGCGCGCGCGTCCTGCGTGGCGGCCAGGTTCTCGACGTTGAACGGACGGAAGCCCGACCATTCGACGGTGTAGGCGTCGCCCATGGCGGTGCTGCCGCCGACCTCGCCGGCAATGTCGAACTTGGTGGTGCCGCTGCCGACCATCGGGTAGCCGCTCAGCTTGAGCTTGCTGCCGCCGTCGTCAAAGCTGGACTGGTAGATCGCCAGGCCCTTGTACAGCAAAGGCTTGTTGACCTCGATGACGGCCTTGACCACCTCGCCGCTGGCGTGGTCGCGCACCTCGACCTCGCTGGCGAACAGCTTGGGCATGCCGGTGGTGTAAAAATCAATGTTGAATTTTTTCAGCTTGATGGTGAACGGCAGGTCCTGAATCAGGACGCCGTCGGGACGGGTGATGATGGCGCTGTCGCTGGTCGAGCCTTCCGGGATCATGGTGTTGCCGCGGAAGGTGGGATTGCCCAGGCCCAGGCGGCTCTTGGCCGGCACCGCCGAGATCAGGCCGCTGCCGTTGAACGGCACTTTGCCGAGGAACCATTCCTGCAGGCGGATCGGCACGTCCGAATCGAGCAGGCCGCCGATGCAGATGACCACGATGGCGGTGTGCGCGAAGATGTAGCCGAACTTGTTGGCCGCGCCGCGCTTGGCCGCCACCAGCGTGCCGTTGTCCTTGTCCACCAGCTTGACCTGGTAGCCGGTGTCGGCCAGGCGGGCGGCGGTCTGCTGCGCCAGCGCGGCGCGCGCCAGCGGCGAGCGCCACTGCATCTTGTGGTGGAAATTGAGCAGCGAATTCTCGCGCACGTTCTCGCGCCAGCTGCGCATGTCCTTGAGCATCTTGGGCGCGTTGCGGATGATGCACAGCGAGGTCGACGTCACCAGCGTGGCCATCAGCAGCAGGAACCACCAGGCCGAGTACACGGTGTACAAGCCCAGCTTGCCGAACACCTCGAACCAGAACGGGCCGAACTGGTTGATGTAGTTGTTGGTGGCCTCGCCCTGCTTCATGACGGTGCCGACGATGGCGGCGATGGCGATCATCGCCAACAGCGCGATGGCGAAGCGCATGGAGGAAATCAATTCGACCAGTTCGCCGACGAGGGGTCGGCGGGTCTTCAGTTCGATGCCGGTGGTGCTGGGGCTGCTGCTCATGCTGGAACGATCTCAAAAAAATATGCTGGGGGCAGCATAACAACAAAAAGGGCAGCCCGCTTACGCTGCCGCCCTCTATGCACTATCAGTTGCACCGCAACCCAAGGGCGCGGCCAGCTGTTCTTATTTCAAGCCGGCGACGTAATCGGCCACGGCTTTCATTTCTTCATCCGACATGCGCTTGGCGATGGTGGTCATCTGCGCGCTGTTCTTGCGGCCGTCGGCCTTGAACAGGCCCAGCTGGGCCACCGTGTAATCCTGGTGCTGGCCGGCGATGCGTGGATATTGCACCGGGATGCCGGCGCCGGCGGCGCCGTGGCAGCTGGCGCAGGCCGGAACGTTTTTCTCGGCGATGCCGCCGCGATAAATCTTCTTGCCCAGTTCAACCGTTTCCTTGTTCTTCGCCGCGCCAGGCTTTTGCGCCTGGGTGGCCAGCCAGGCCGAGATATTGTGCTTTTCCTCGTCGGTCAGCATCTTGGCGAAGGTGGTCATGACCGGTTGATTCCGCTCCGGGCCGGAAAAGTTCACCAGCTGCTTGTACAGGTAGCCTTCGTGCTGGCCGGCCAGTTTCGGGTTGACGGTGATGGTGGAGTTGCCGCCGTCGCCGTGGCAGGAAACGCAGGCCGGCAGGCCGCGCGCAGCGTCGCCGTTTGCAAACAGGGTGCCGCCTTTGGCCGCATCGACTTTGGGCGCTGCCGCTTCGGCGTGGGCCGGTTTTTTTTCTTCAGCGGCGGATGCGGTGCCGGCAACGGCCAGCAGGGCCACCAACAGGGATTTTACAAACGGTGAAAACGCACGATTCATTCAAGCACCCTCAAAAAAGTTTGTCGAACGTATGCCGCAGGCTAGTAGCTATCGGCTATGGCAACACTTCGTAACCACTCATTGTACAATAGCTTTCCAGCATATTTGCTCCCTTTTGTTGCATTTCCCCCATCTCATGTCCAAACTCTGGCAAGCCCGCTTCTTTACGACCGTCAACCAATTGCGCGATCTGCCCGACACCACCGTGCCGGAAATCGCCTTTGCAGGTCGCTCCAACGCCGGCAAATCGACCGCCATCAACATCCTGTGCAACCAGAAGGGCCTGGCGTTCGCGTCCAAGACGCCTGGCCGCACGCAGCACATCAACTACTTCTCCATCGGCGGCGCGCACGTGGCGCAGCACCGCAAGGATCCGACCATCGTCGACGAGATCGAATGCCTGCTGGTGGACTTGCCGGGCTACGGCTACGCCGAGGTGTCCGGCTCGGCCAAGCTGCACTGGCAGCGCCTGCTGGGCGACTACGTCCAGCGCCGCGAGCAACTGGCGGCCTTGATCTTGATCATGGATTCGCGCCGCCCGTTCACCGAACTGGACATCCAGATGCTGGAATGGTTCGCCCCGACGGGCAAGCCGATCCATTGCATTCTGACCAAGGTTGACAAACTGAACCGCAATGAATCCGTCAACGTGCTGCGCCAGGCCAAGGCCAAGCTGGACAGCTATGTCGACGAAGACGGCGAAGGTTTCCCTTTCACCGTGCAACTGTTCTCCGCGCTCAAGCGCATCGGCATCGAAGAAGCCAACGACAAGATCCTAGAACTGGCCGGCGTCACCGATGACGAAGCGGCGGCCCAGGTCGATCTGATCGAGATGGAAGACGACGTCGAGCCCGACGAGCAATAACCCCACAGCATAGGAAAGTTTTAGCGATGCACAATCCACACGTTTCCGCCCAATTCCCCGCCATCCGCATGCGCCGCATGCGCCGCGACCCGTTCTCGCGCGCCCTGATGCGCGAAAACAACGTCACCGCAGCGGACTTGATCTACCCGGTGTTTATCCTCGAAGGCACGCAGCAGCGCGAGCCGGTGTTGTCGATGCCGGGCGTGGAGCGGGTGTCGGTGGACGTGCTGCTGAAGGTGGCGCAGGAGTGCGTGGAGCTGGGCATTCCGGTGCTGGCGCTGTTCCCGGTGATCGACGCCGCCAAGAAGACGCCGGACGGCATCGAGGCGACCAACCCGGACGGCCTGGTGCCGCGCGCGGTGCGCGCCTTGAAGCAAGCCTTCCCCGAGCTGGGCATCCTGACCGACGTCGCGCTGGACCCGTACACCAGCCACGGCCAGGACGGCCTGATCGATGAAAACGGTTATGTGATCAACGACCTCACCACCGACATGCTGGTGCGCCAGGCCCTGTGCCAGGCGGACGCCGGCGTGGACGTGGTGGCGCCGTCGGACATGATGGACGGGCGCATCGGCGCGGTGCGGGCGGCGCTGGAAGCCAAGGGGCACATCCACACGCGCATCATGGCGTACTCGGCCAAGTATGCGTCGGCGTTCTACGGCCCGTTCCGCGACGCGGTCGGCTCGGCCAAGAACCTGGGCAAGAGCGACAAGAACACCTACCAGATGGACCCGGCCAACAGCGACGAAGCGTTGCGCGAAGTCGGGCTGGACCTGGCCGAAGGCGCCGACATGGTGATGGTCAAGCCTGGCATGCCCTACCTGGATATTGTGCGCAGGGTCAAGGACGAGTTCAAGGTACCGACTTTTGCGTACCAGGTCAGCGGCGAATACGCGATGATCAAGGCCGCCGCGCAAAACGGCTGGTTGGACCACGACAAAGTGATGATGGAATCGATGCTGGCCTTCAAGCGCGCCGGAGCCGACGCCGTGCTGACCTACTTCGCGCTGGACGTCGCCCGCCTGCTCAAAGCATCAAAATAACCCCTGGGGTCAAGTCTGACATTCGGACACGAGCTCTGCAGTAGGCGCGTGCCTACTGCAGAGCTCGTGTCCGAATGTCAGACTTGACCCCAATTTTATTTAGTCGCTGCGCAGGGCGGCGATAGGATCGAGGGCGGCGGCCTGGCGGGCGGGGAAGACGCCGAAGGCCAGACCCACGCCGACACACAGCAACACCGCTACGATCAAACTCAACGGCGACCAGGCGACCGACCAGCCGGCCAAGGCGGCGATGCTGTAGGCGGCGATCGCACCCAGCGCCACGCCCAGCAGGGCGCCGCTGACGGCGATCACCAGCGCCTCGGCCAGGAACTGCTCGATCACGTCCCGCCGCCGCGCGCCCAGCGCGCGCTTCAGGCCCACTTCACGCCGCCGTTCGAGCACGTTGGCCAGCATGATGTTCATGATGCCGATGCCCCCCACCAGCAACGATACCGCCGCGATCGAACTCATGACGATGGTGAAGATCCGCTGCGTCTGCTGGTTCTGGCGATACAGGCCCATCGGTACGATCAGGTTGGTGTCGTCGGCGCCGCCGTGGCGCTGCGTGATCAATGCCTGCAGCACGCGCGCCGCGCTGTCGGGCGCCACGCCGCCGCCCAGGCGCACGCTGATGCCGTCCACCTCGTCCTCGATGCGCTTGAAACTGAAGCGCGCGCGCCCCGTCTCCCACGCCACGAACAGGCGCTCGTCATCCAGTCCCAGCTTGACGCCTTCGAAGTCGGACTTGCTTTGCGCGCGGTCGGCAAGCACGCCGACCACTTCCAGCCACACGTGGTTGAGCTTGACCCGCTGGCCGATCGCCGCGCTGTCGCCGAACAGGGTGCGCGCCAGCCGCGCGCCGACCACGCACACCGGCGCCAGCGTAGCGCCGTCCTGCGCCGCCAGCCAGCGGCCGCTGGCCACCAGCAGGCCGCCGTGCGCCGCGTACGATGGCGACACCGCATAGGCCCGACCCGCCACCACCTTGTCTCCCAGCACCAGCTGGTCGACCTTGATCTCCTTCTTCAGCGCCACCGACTGCGCGCCCGGCACCACCGACAGCGCCGCGTCGGCGTCGGCGGCGGACAGGCCCAGCGAACGCGTGCGGATTTCCTTCAGCTGCTCGGGCTCGATGGCCTTGCTTTCGATGAGCACGTTGTCCAGGCCCAGCTCGGCCACCAGCCGCAGCGCCTCGCGCTTGCTGCCCTCCCCCACCGCCAGCATGGCGACGATGGCGGCCACGCCGAAGATCATGCCCAGCAGCGTAAGCCCGGTGCGCAGCTTGCGCCGCAGCAGTTCGGTCACGGCCTCCCGTATCAAGGACAGGTTCATGATTTCACCGCCGTCGACGGCGGCAGCAGCACGATGCGCGCGCCGGCCGTCAATCCGCTTTTGAGTTCGCTGCGCACCGGGCCGCGCTGGCCCAGCTCGATCTTGTGCCGCACCGGCTTGCCCTGCTCGTCCGTGTAGACGGCGTAGCCCGCGCCCTCCTGCACCAGCGCCAGGTTGGGCACGGTCAGCGCGGCCGGCCGCGTCACCAGCTGCACCGTGCCGCGCAGCGCCTGGCCGGGCTTCAGGCCCAGCTTGAGCGCGGCGTCGTTGGGGATGGCGGCGTCGAAGTCGCTGTACTTGACGGGCGAGTCGGTGGAGGTGGTGCTGGCGCTGCTGCCGACGCGGGTGATGGTCAGGGTCAGCGCTGTGCCGGTGCCGGCCAGCCGCGCCTGCACCGGCAGCCCGGCCTTCAGGCCGAAGGCCTGGCCCTCGGCCACGGTGAAGTGCGCCACCAGCTGGCGCAGGTCCGGCAGCATGCCGAACTCCTGCCCGGCCGACTGGCTGGCGCCGATCTCCGGCTTGGCGCCGTCCCAGCGCGGCACCAGCAGGAACACGCCGTCGTGCGGCGCCACCAGCTCCAACGCGTCCAGGCTGTCGCGGTTGCGCTTGGCCGTCTGCTCCACGCTGTCGCGCTGCGAGTGCAGCACCGCGTCCTGCGCGGCCGTGCGCGCCTTGGCCTGGCCGCCCTTCCAGTCCAGGTAGCCGCGCTTGGTGCTGAGGAAGCCGACGTCGGCCAGCGCGTCGAGGATGGTGTTGCGGGCGAAGATGGTCAGGTCGACCTTGGCGTAGTGCTGGCTCAGGCGCAGGTCGTCCTCGACCTTGGCGCGCTCGCCGGCCAGCGTGCTGCGCTCGACCGAGGCGTTGCCGGTGTTGCCGGCTTCGGCGATGGTCTTGCGCAGCAGTTCCAGCTCGGCCTGCGACAGCTCCATGCGCGCCTGCGGCGCGTCGAAGCGCGCCACCACGTCGCCCTTGCGCACGGCGCTGCCGTCGGCCACCATGTCCACCAGCACGCGGCTTTTCCAGCCGCTGCCGGGCACGGTCAGCGCGGTGCTGGCGGCGGCCTTGATTTCGCCGTCCACCGTCAGCGTCTCGGCCCACGGCCGCGCGGCCAGGGTTTCGACGGCGCCCGGCGCGATGACGGCGTCGCCGCCGCAGCCGGCCAGCGCCAGCAGTATCAATGCCACACTGGTTTTGTTCATTGCTTGTGTTCCTTGGCGCGCGCGTCGGCCACCAGCACCGCTTGCACGGCGGCGCCCGGTTTGAGGCCGGCCGGCGCGCCGTCAAACTGCAGTTCGAGATCGCGCACGATGGTCGATTGCGCGGTGGATTTGCCGTGGAAGGCGCGGCCCAGCGCCACCACGTGCGCGCTCAGCGCCTGGTTGGCGCCCGGCACGGTCACGCGGGCCTGCTGGCCGATGCGCACGTGCGACGCCTGCGCCTCGGGAATGGTGGCGTTGACGTACAGCTGGTCCGGATCGGCCAGCGTGGCGACCGACAGCCCCATCCACACCTGGCTGCCGACGGCGAACTTCTCGCCCGAGAAGGTGGTGCGGTACATCACCAGTCCCTTGCGCGGCGCCAGCACGGTCAGCGCCGCCTGGCCCCTGGTCAGCGCGTCCAGTTGCTGCTGCAGGTCCGCCACCTCCGCCTGCAGGCCGGTGAGCTCGGCGCGGCGCGCGCGGATCTGCACGGCGCGCTGCTCGACCGTCAGCTTGGCCAGCGCGGTCTTTTCCGTGCGTTCGATGACCAGCTTGTCGTAGTCGACGCGGCGTATCAGTTCCTTCGGCTGGCTGGCTTTGCGCTCGGCCTTTTCGGCGTTGCTTTGCGCCTCGGCCACGGCCAGCTCGCCGGCGCGGTCGGCCTCGGCCTGGTCGAGCTGCAGCTTTTCCAGCGCGCGCTGCTTTTCCCGCAGCTGGCCTTGGTACTGCATCAGCTGGGTGGTCACCTCGCCCGATTCGAATTGCGCGATCGGCTGGCCGGCATTGACCAGCGCGCCCTCGGGGGCGATGCTGGCCAGCTTGTATTGCCACACGTAGGGGATGGTGGGCGGCGATACCGGCAGCGCCTGGCGCGAGGCGATCTCGCCTTCGATGGCGGGCGGCTCGGCGGCGCCGGCCGGCTTGGGCGCGGCGTTCGCAGCGGACGCGGCGGCGTGCGGTTCGGCGAACACGCTCATGCCCGCCACCAGCGGCAGGCCGTGCCCTTCCGGCAAGGCGATCCTGACGCGGAAGTAGCGTCCGTTGCCCCAACTGGCGCGCGCTTCCGGCGCGCTGGTGATGGACTGGATCTTGCCGGTCAGCGCGGCGCCGGGCAGCGCGTCGAAGCGCAGGCCGAGCTCCTGGCCTTCCGTCAGGTAGGGACGGTCGGCCTCCAGCACCCAGGCGGTGACCGCCATCCGGCCGTTGCCCTGCACCACGCCGGCGGCGTTGCCGGGCCAGGCCGACGAGCCTTCCTCGAAGCGTTCGCCCTTCCACGGGCTGTAGCCGTGCACCACCACGCCGTCGCGCGCGGCGCGCACTTCGGACTGCTTGAGCTGGACAGTCTGGAAGGCCAGGTTGATCTGCATTTTCTTCACTTCCAGCTCGCCGTCCTCGCGCCGGCGCACCACCGATTGCCGGTAGTTGTCGCGCGCTTCGAGCTTGACCGCCAGGTCGCGGGTGGCGCGGTCGAGCTCGGCCTGGTTGCGGTCGTAGTTCAGCGCGGCGATCTGCTGCTTGGGCAGGGCCGCGTCCACCTTGGCCTTGGCCAGCGCGGCCTCGGCGCTGATCAGCGCTTTCTCGGTGTCGATGGCGCCCGCTTCGAGGGTGGCGGTCTCGCGTTCGACGCGCGCGATGGCGCGATCCAGTTCGGTCTTCAGGCGGTCGATGTTGGCTGCGCCGCCGGTTTCGATGCGCAGCACCAGGTCGCCGGCCTTGACCGGCGTGCCCTCGGCCACGAAGTTGCGCAGCACCAGCGGCGATGAATTCGACGGCGGCACGACGATGGTTTGCGTGTCCAGTGCTTCGACTTCGCCGGTCAGCAGCACCGGGCGCGCGGCGGGCGCCGGGGCCGGCACGACGCCGGCGTTGCCCGGCGTGGCGCCGGTGGACGAGGCCGAGGTGCCGCCGGACGACACGGCGGCGGCGATGCCGGCGGCCAGCAACGGCACGGCGCACAGCACGGCGATGGTGGAACCCGGCTTCATGCGGCCACCTCGTCGATGCGGCCGTCGCGCAGATGGATGGTGCGCTGGGCGCCGGCGGCGATGGCCGGATCGTGCGTGACCAGCACCAGCGTCTGCCCGCCCGCGTGCAGTTCCTTCAGCAGCGCCAGCACGTCGGCGGCGCTTTTGGAATCGAGGTTGCCGGTGGGTTCGTCGGCCAGCAGCAGCGCCGGGCGGTTGAGCAGCGCGCGGGCGATCGCGGCCCGTTGCAGCTGGCCGCCGGACAGCTGGCCCGGCAGGTGGCCGGTGCGCTCGCCCAGGCCGATGCGCTCCAGCAGCGCGACCGCGCGGCCGGCCGCTTCGGGATCAACGGCGCGGGCGTAGCGTTGCGGCAGCAGTACGTTTTCCAGCACGGTCAGGCGCGGCAGCAAATGGAAGGACTGGAACACGAAGCCGATGCGGCGGTTGCGCACCTCGGAGGCGGCGTCGTCGTCGAGGGCGCTGATCTCGTCGTCGGCCAGGCGGTAGCGGCCGCTGTCGGGACGGTCCAGCGCGCCGAGCACGTTGAGCAAGGTGGATTTGCCGGAGCCGGACGGCCCCATGATGGCGACGAACTCGCCGGGGGCGATGTGCAGGTCGATGCCGTCAAGGGCACGGATGTCGTTGCCGCCCTGGCGGTAGGTCTTGCGGATCTCGCAGAGTTCTATCATCGGGAAAGTATCTCCGTCGATGATAGATTTGTCAATTAACCAATTTGTCTTTTGGTGTAACTATTTTCACCACGCTTAGCCGATTTTGGCAAATCAGCGGCCGGCGCCGCGCGTGTATTCGGGGAACATTTCCTTGAGCAGGAAGGCGATCAACTCCTTCTCGTCCTCCTTGCGCGCGCTCAGCGTGACCACCTTGCCCAGGCGGCGCGAATCCCATTCGAAGTCGCCCGGCTTTTCCTTGCGGATGATCTTGACCATTTCCTTGGCCACGGCGGTTTCGATATCCTGCTCGGCGCCCTGCTCGACGTGGATCTGCTGCAGCCAGCGGCGCTTGAAGTTGGTGTTCCAGCCGCGGAACTTCACGTCCGCGCTGTGATAGCTCTTGTCGACCGAGAAGATGCCGCCGGTGTCGTCCTTGTCGGCGCCGCTGGTGCGGCCCTGCGCGCCGGCGATGTTGGCCTTGGCGATGCGCAGCGAACGTTCGCTGTCGCTCTCGGTCGGAGCCGCCGGCGCCGGTTGCGGGTTGTTGGCCTCGCGCGCGGCGCGGCGCTTGGCGATCATCTCGGACATGTCCTGCTCGGGCGGCGGCGTCATGGTCGCCTGCACCGGCGGCACATAGGTTTCCAGCTTGGGCCGGATGGCGGCCGGCGCGTCCTTGGAGGCGACCTGCTTGCGCGGCGGTGGCGGCTTGGCCTTGGCCACCTCGGTCTTCTTGGGCTCCGGCGTGGGCTTCTTGGTCGCCTTCTCCGGCAGCGGCGCGATGTAGACCATCACCCCGCCCTTGGGCGGCGCGGCGTGGGTGGGCTTGGGCGTGGGCGACAGGAAGTAGTACAGCACGCCCAGCAGGTGCAGCGCGATCGAGATGCCGACGCCGATGCGGTTGGACTGCGATTTGCGATCCCATGCGGCGTACCGCTCCCCGGCCTCAGGCAAACGCTGGCCGCACGTTTCGCAATATTCGGAATTTGCAGAAAGTATATGGGAATCGTGATGCAAAATAGCAAACCTTGAACGGAACGACGTCGAGAAAATGCGGCCATAGTGCCAGAGTCCCGCATTTTTGGGAACCGCTGTGCAAGGCCATGATAACGCGCCGGACTCCGGCGCGTACGCTCCAGGAAGGGTAGCTTACAAGTTCCACGTCTTGACGGGTGTTACCGTATGTATCAACCGGCTTTACAAAGTGACGTGTGGCAACGCCGCCGGGGACGCCGGGGCGGTGGCGTGGCGGGTCTCCGGCAGGGGGACGGCGTCCATGCGGGCCAGCATGGCGTGCACGCAGCGGTCGGCGTCCAGCACCTGGCGCGAGCGCATTCCGGGCCGTGGCAGGGCGTGCGTGTAGTAGTGCGCGCCCTCGACCAGATAGCCCAGCGCCCACAGGTTGCGCGACGGCTGGCCGAAGTCGTCGCGCGGCTGGCCGGCGGCGTCGATGTCCAGTCCACCGGGGTGGTAGGCGCCGTTGTAGTACGGCCGCGCCAGCCCCCGTTTCAGCACATTACGGATGAGTAAGGAATCGTCCAGCTCGGGCAAAAAGGCGTCCAGGCGGGCCACCACCAGCACATCGGCCTGGTGCCGGGCCTCGCTGTCGCCAAAACCCGTGCTCAGCACGTAGCGCGCGTTCTGCTCGTCGAGCTCGATCGTGCAGCCGGGGCCGGAAGCGATCTCGATCACGCCCGCGTCCAGCAGCGCCAGCAGTTCCTGGTTGCGGCGCAGCGGCGGCCCGAAGGCCACCCGGTTGATGGCCGGGTGGTAGACCTCGAGGAAGCGGCGGTGCGAGGCCGGCGTCAGGCCGCCGTGCTCGACCGCCGCCTGCAGCGTGGCGCGCACGTCGCGCAGCACGTCGGTGGCGGCCTTGACCGCGCTGCCGACGTTGCCCAGCCGGGCCTCGGCCAGGTCGTCGCGCAGCCAGCCGGTGAAGAACTGGCGGAACTCGTCGAGCGAGCCGAACTCGCGCCCCCGCAGCGGAAACAGCAGCTGGTCGATCAGCGCGCTGTCGCCGGCGGTCAGCGTGTAGCGGGCGGGATCGATGGCGGCGCCGTCGGGCCGGGCCATGGCCAGCGTGTTGCGGTAGACCCAGCCCATCTCGCGCTTGAGCAGCGGCAGCAGCTCGCGCTCGAAGTCCAGCTGGCGGCTGCCGCGCGAGGCCAGCGCCAGGCGGCGCAGCGCGTCCACCGCGTCCGGCGTGAAGTAGCGCGGCTGGTGGCGGCCGTCCAGTCCCTTCTGGTTGACGCCGCGCGCGGCGGCCGGCAGGCAGTTGCGCGAGCACAGCGTCAGCTGCGGCTCGGCGCCCGAGCGTTCGTAGCGCAGGCCATCCTCGCCCTGCACGAAGGCGCCGCCCCGCCCCACCGTCAGCTCGGCGATGATGTCGTGCGCGCTCAGGCCCAGGCCCTGGATGGCGACGCGGGTGCCGGCGCCGATGCCGTCGAGCCGGGTCAGCGGATAGGCGTGGCGCACGAAGGCCAGCCGGCTGTTGTGGCGCGCGTGCTCCCGCGCGAAGGCGGCCAGCATGTCGTCCATCGCGCTGGGCTGGTTGCGGCCGTGGCCGGTGGTCAGCACGACGAAGTCGCTGTGCACCAGGTAGCCGGTTTCCAGCTCGACGGTGTGGCGGCCGTCGGCCTGGCGCCACAGGTCGGTGGCGCGCAGGCGGTGGTGGGTCAGGCGCACGCCGGACGGCAGCGCGGCGGCGATCTGGCGGTAGCCCCAGGCCAGGTATTCGCCCAGCAGGCTGCGCGGCAGGTAGTCGGCTTCGGTGATCTCGTCGCCGCCCTGCCCGCCGAGGCGGTAGTAGCGCTCGCCGACGCGGCGGTAGCCCTGCTGGCGCGCCCACGCGGTCAGCGAGGGCGTGGCGCACACCGGCGCGTGCTGCACCGCGCCGGGCGCGGGAAACAGCGTCACCTGGCTGGCGATGGTGTTGATCAGCAGATGCTGCGGCTGGCGCGTGCCGTGCACGCCGGGACCGCAGTCGCCCGGTTCGATCAGGTTGATGTCGAGCGGCAGCTGCAGGCTGGCGGCGGCCGCCGCCAGGCGTTCAAAAGCGCTGAGCCCGCGAGGGCCCATGCCGACGATGGTGACACTGTAGCGTTTCATCTTTCCGTCCTTTTATTATGGTCAACTTGCCCATAATAAATAGACGATCTTCAGAGCAACTTGTGACCGCTCAATGCTTGACGGTGTTCACCGCTTTCAGTGGTACGGCGTGCACACCCGGGGCGGGCGGCACGTCGCCGGCGGCCAGTTCGTCGTCGCTCATCGGGCCGGTGCCGCTGTACTTGTCGAGGAACAGGTAGATGACCGGCGTGATGTACAGCGTGATCACCTGCGAGAAGATCAGGCCGCCGACCACGGCCAGGCCCAGCGGCTGGCGCAGCTCGGCGCCGGCGCCCAGGCCCAGCGCGATCGGCAAGGCGCCCATCAGCGCGGCCATGGTGGTCATCATGATCGGGCGGAAGCGCAGCACGCAGGCTTCGCGGATCGCCTCGGCCGGCGTGCGGCCCTCGTTGCGCTGCACGTGCAGCGCGAAGTCGATCATCATGATGGCGTTCTTCTTGACGATACCGATCAGCATCAGGATGCCGATGATGGCGATCATCGTCAGGTCCAGGTTGAACAGCCGCAAGGTCAGCAAGGCGCCCACGGCGGCCGACGGCAGGCCGGCCAAGATGGTCAGCGGGTGGATGTAGCTCTCGTACAGCACGCCCAGCAGCACGTAGATCACGCCCAGCGCGGCGATGATCAGGATCAGCTGGCTGCCCTGCGAGCTCTGGAACACGGCCGCGTCGCCGCCGTAGTTGGTGATGATGGACGGCGGCAGGTGCATGTCGGCCCCCATCTGGTCGATCTTGGCGGTGGCCTTGCCCAGCGGGACGTCCGGCGCCAGGTTGAACGACAGCGTGATCGCCTGCAGCTGGCCCTGGTGGTTGACGGCGGTCGGGCCGATGGTGCGCTCGACCGTGGCAAAGCTCGACAGCTGCACCAGGTTGCCGCTCTTGTTGCGCACCGAGATGCGGGTCAGCGCGTCGTCGAACTGGCGGTCGGCGGTGGCCGCCTCCAGGATCACGTAGTAGCTGGCGGCTGGCGAGTAGATGGTCGACACCTGCCGTTCGCCGAAGGCCAGGTAGAGCGCGGTGCGGATGTCGCCGATGGCCACGCCGAGGTTGTTGGCCTTGTCGCGGTCGATCTTCAGCGAGGCTTGCAGGCCCTTGTTCTGCGAATCGCTGGTGACGTCGCGGAAGTCGGGATCGGCGCGCAGCTGGTCCAGATACTTTTGCGCCCAGTCGTTGAGCGCGCCGGGGCTGACCGATTGCAGCGTGTACTGGTAGCGGCTCTTGGACTGGCGGCCGCCCAGCTGCAGGTTCTGCACCGGGCTCAGGTAGACGGAGATGCCGGCCACCGACTTGGTGGCCTTGCGCAGGCTGTCGAGCACCTGCGGCATTTTCTGGCGCTGGTCGCGCGGCTTGAGCACCAGGAACATGCGGCCGCTGTTGCCGCCGCCAACAAACGAGGTCACGTCCTGCACGTTGGGGTCGGCCTTGATGACGGCCGCCACGCGCTCCTGCAAGTCCATCAGCGAGGACGAGGAGATGTCCTCCGAGGCCTCGGTGTTGACGCGGATCTGGCCCAGGTCCTCCTCGGGGAAGAAGCCTTTCGGGATGGTCACGTACAGCACCGCCGTCAGCGCGAAGGTGCCGATCGCGGCCAGCAGCACGATGTAGCGGTGGTGCAGCGCGATGTCGAGCGTGCGGACGTAGCCGTTGCGCAGCGCGGTGAAGCCGGTCTCGAACCAGCGGCCGATGAAGCCGCCCTTGTCGTGCTCGGGATCGATGGCGTCGGCCGGCAGCAGGCGGCTGGCCAGCATCGGCACCAGCATCAGCGACACCGCCGCCGACACCAGCACCGACAGCGCCACCACCACGGCGAATTCATGGAACATCAAGCCGATCACGCCGGGCATGAAGAAGATCGGGATGAACACGGCCACCAGCGAGACCGAGATCGAGATGATGGTGAAGCCCATCTCCTTGGCGCCCACCAGCGAGGCCTGCAACGGCTTCTTGCCGAGCTCGATATGGCGCACGATGTTCTCCAGCACCACGATGGCGTCGTCCACCACCAGGCCGACCGCCAGCGTGATGCCGAGCAGGGAGACGTTGTCGAGGCTGTAGCCGAAGGCGTACAGCAAGGCCAGCGCGCCCAGCAGCGAGATCGGCATCGTGATGGCCGGGATGAAGGTGGCGGCCGCGCGGCGCAGGAACAGGAAGATCACCAGCACCACCAGGAAGATGGTCAGCAGCAGGGTCAGGTTGACGTCGTGGATGGCTTCGCGGATCGACACCGAGCGGTCGTTGACCAGGTTGATGTTGATCGACGCCGGCAACTGGTTCTTGAAGCGCGGCAGCAGGCGGCGCACGCCGTCGACCACCTGCACGGTGTTGGCGTCCGGCTGGCGCTGCACCAGCAGCACGATGGAGCGCTCGCCGTTGTAGCTGCCGGCGGTCTTGACCGACTGGAAGCTGTCCTCCACCGTCGCCACATCCTTCAGGCGCACCGGCTGGCCGTTGCGCTGGGCGACGATCAGCTCGGCGAACTCGGACGCCTTCATCAGCTGGGCGTTGCCCTGGATGGTCAAGGTCTGGCTCGGGCCGTCGAGGATGCCCAGCGGGGTGTTGGCGTTGGCCGACTTGATCGCCTGCTGCAATTCGTCCAGCGTCAGGTTGCGGGCGTTCATCAGCTCGGACTTGGCGCGCACGCGCACGGCGAAACGCTTCTGGCCGTTGACGCTGACCTGGGCCACGCCAGGCAGCGTCGACAGGCTGGGGGCGATCAGGTTCTCGGCGTAGTCGTTCAGTTCGGCCAGCGTCAGCGATGGCGAATTCATCGTCATGAACAGCACCGGCGCGTCGGCCGGGTTGACCTTGCGGTAGGACGGCAGGTCGGTCATCTCGATCGGCAACTGGCGCTGGGCGCGCAGCAGCGCCGCCTGCACGTCCACCGCCGCCTCGTTGACGTTGACGCTGGGGTCGAACTCCAGGGTCAGCGAGGAATTGCCCAGCGTGTTGGTGGAGGTGATCAGCGACAGGCCGGCGATGGTGGAGAACTGCTTCTCCAGCGGCAGCGCGACGGACGAGGCCATCGTGTCCGGCGCGGCGCCCGGCAGGTCGGCCGAGACGTTGATCACCGGCGTGTTGTAGCTCGGCAGCGCGGCGACCGGGATGTAGAAGTACGACAGCACGCCGGCCAGGATCAGGGTCAGCGACAGCAGCACCACCATCACCGGCCGGCGGATGCACAACTCGGAGAGGTTCATCGCTTAGCCTTTCTGCTTGGTCGCGTCGGCGGGCTTGTCGGCGCCGGCGATACGCACCTTGCCGCCCGGCCGCAGGTTCTGCTTGCCGTCGACGATGACTTGTTCGCTGCCGCTCAGGCCGGTCACGGCGGCGTTGTCGCCGAACGAATACAGGCGCTTGATGTTGACCACCTTGGCGGCGTGGTCGGCGTCGACCGCGTAGATGAAGGTGCCGCGCGTGTTGCTGATGATGGCGTTCTGCGGGATCACCATGGCGTCCTTCAACACCTGCGAGACCAGCTTGGTGTTGACGTACTGGCCCGGCCACAGTTTGGTGTCCTTGTTGTCGAACTGGGCCTTCACGCGGATCACGCCGGCGACCGGGTCGACCGTGTTGTCGATGAAGCTGAGCGCGCCGCTGATCTCCTGGCCGCCGCCCTGCACCACCTTGACCGGCACCGCGCCCTCATGCTGCGCCTGCAGCAGGCCGGCCAGCGCCGACTCCGGCAGCGTGAAGGAGACGTTGATCGGATCGAGCTGGGTGACGGTGGTGAGCGACGTGGCCAGCTGCACCAGGCTGCCCGGATAAACGTTGATGGCGCCGACGCGGCCGTTCATCGGCGAGCGGATCGCGGTGTAGCTGGCGTCCACGCCCACCGAGCGGGCGGCGGCGATGTCGGCCTGCAGCAGCGCGCGCGCCGAGTCGACCTGGCTCTTCAGCGTATCGACCGCGCCCTGGGCGATGAAGCTCTTGGCCAGCAGTTCCTGCGCGCGCTTGTACTGGCGCTCGTAGTCGGCCAGCGCGGCCTGGTCGCGTGCGACCTGGGCCTGAGCCTTGTCGAGGTTGGCGCGCTCGCTGCGGTCGTCCAGCGTGAACATCAGCTCGCCCGATTTGACGAACTGCCCTTCCTTGATGTGCACCTTGGCGATGGTGCTGGTGGTTTGCGGATGCAGGTCCACCGTGCTGATCGGCGTGACGGTGCCGTTGGCCTGCAGCACCACGGGCACATCCTGGCGCACCGGCGCGATCACGCTGACGGTGGTCGGGCCCTGCTGGCCCTGGCCCTTCGGCTGCTCGGCCGTTTGATGCGTCGCGTACCAGACGCCGCCACCGACCACGGCGATGGCGCCGACCAGAACTGCTAAGGAAGATTTTTTCATTATTTATTAAACTAGGTTTACTGTCGAAAAACATTACCACCCCGGACAAGGCGGAATATTGTCGCACAGTATTTACTGGAAAAACCGCGCCCTGCGGATTCAGGCGCCGGCGTAGTATTCCGGCACGATCAGCGTCACCTCCAGGCCGCCGTCGGCGTGGTTGGCCAGCATGACATTGGCGCCGTGCTGCTCGGCGATGTTGCGGGCGATGGTCAGGCCCAGGCCGGTGCCGCCGGACTCGCGCGAGCGCGAGGTTTCGATGCGGTAGAACGGTTCGAACACGCGCGCCATCTGGTCCGGGTCGATGCCGGGGCCGCCGTCGCGGATGCGGATGCGCGCCGCGCCCACCATGCGCTCGACCGTGACGTTGGCGTAGTGGCCGTACTTGACGGCGTTGTCGATCAGGTTGACCAGGCAGCGGCGGATCGCCATCGGCCGGCCCATCAGCGCCATCGCCGCGCGCCCGCGCAGTTCGACCGACTGGCCGCCGTCGGTGGCGTCGCTGCAGACGCTGTCGAGCAGCGCGTCGAGGTCCAGCGCCTGCATGGTTTCGGTGGTGTCCATGCTGCGCGCCAGGTCCAGGCCTTCCTTGACCATTTGCTGCATCGCCGACAGGTCCTCGATCAGGCGCTGCTGCAGTTCCTGGTCGCCGACCTTTTCCAGCCGCAGGCGCAGGCGGGTGAGCGGCGTCTGCAGGTCGTGGGTGATGGCGGCCAGCATCTGCGTGCGCTGCATGATGTGCTGGCGGATGCGCGCCTGCATGGCGTTGAAGGCTGCGCTGGCCTGGCGGATCTCCACCGCGCCGCTCAACACCACCGGTGCATGATTGATGTCGTTGCCCAGGTCCTTGGCGGCCTGCGCCAGCCGCTTGAGCGGACGCACCGTCATGCGCGTGACCAGGTAGGCCAGCGCGGCGATGCAGACCAGGAAAGGCAAAATGGCCAGCAGCTCGCTATGGCCGGACGGCGGCGGCGCGCGCGGCGGCAGCACCGACAGCTTGAGCACCTGGCCGTCGTGCAGGCGCACGTTCATGGTCTCGCAGGTGCCGCGCCATTGGCTGGGCGCGAAGATGTTGCTGCTCTTGCGTGGCAGGTCGCATACGGCCGGGTGCTCGGCCAGCGGCGCCAGCCGGTAGCCGTCGCCGAGGCGCTGCTGCAAGGTGGCCGAGAACTCGGTCGGCGGCAAGGTGGCTGCAGCCCACGGCATATCGGTAGCCTGCAGCTTGACGGTGCCGCGCGTGGCCATCCGCAGGTAGGTCGGGCGCGAGGCCTCGGGCAGCACGTCGGCGGTGGTGATCAATTGTTCGGCGCGCTCGAGCGCGTGGAAGTCGCGGTAGCGCTCCAGCGCGCGCACGCGCTCGCCCACGGCCAACCACTGGGTCAGCGCCGCCGACGCGACGATACCGAGCAGCAGGATCAGGAACACCCGCCCGGTCATCGAGCCGAAGAAAGCTTTCACGCCTGCGACTCCACGGTGACGGTGCCGGCCAGCACGTAGCCGCCGTTGCGCACGGTCTTGATGATTTGCGGCAGGCGCGCGTCCTCGCCCAGCTTCTGGCGCAGGCGGCTGATCTGGATGTCGATCGAGCGGTCGAACGGGTCGGCGTCACGGCCCTGGGTGAGGTTGAGCAGCTGGTCGCGGTTGAGCACGCGGTTCGGGTGCTCGAGGAAGACTTTGAGCAGGCGGAACTCGGCGCCCGACAACATGATGACGATGCCGTCCGGATTGAGCAGGTGGCGCGCGGTCAGGTCCAGCGTCCAGCCGGAGAAGCGCATCAGCTGCGCCTTCTCGGCGCCGCTGCCGACCGGCATGGCGTTGCTGCGACGTAGGACGCTGCGGATGCGCGCCAGCAGCTCGCGCGGCTCGAACGGCTTGGGCAGGTAATCGTCGGCGCCCATTTCCAGGCCGAGGATGCGGTCGAGCGGCTCGTTGCGGGCGGTCAGCATGATGACCGGCAGCGTGGAGTGGGCGCGCAGCTTGCGGCACAGGGTCAGGCCGTCGTCGCCGGGCAGGTTGAGGTCGAGCACGACCAGTTCGGGCCGGGCTTCGTCGAGCAGCTTCCACATGGCGGCGCCGTCGGCGGCGCACAGGGCGCGGTAGCCGTTCGATTCGAGGTAGTCGGCCAGCAGGGTGCGGATGTCGCGATCGTCGTCGACGATCAAGATAGTTGATGTGGGTTCCATACGCTAATTATCCCCAGTTAGCCGGTGCGTGACCAATCACCAATTGTATCGTCTTGTATATCTCTCCAGTGACGAAACATCTGGATACAAAAACCGCCAACTGCGACACTTGGTGGCAACCTTGCGCTGCCACTATGGGTTCAAGCGCGCTGCCCATGCATCGCGATACTCAACTTTCAACGATAGAGGAACGACCATGAACGTCTTACGCAAAAGCATATTGATCGGTTTTACCGTGGTGGGCATGGCGGCGTCGCAGGCGCAAGCGCAAACAGAAAACTCGGCGCCTCCGGCCGGCCGCCACGGCGCCGCCGTCAACCGCGAGCAGATGCAGGCCAAGATGGCGGAGATGTTCGCCAAGCGCCAGGCCAAGCTGCATGACCTGTTGAAGCTGACCGCGCAGCAGGAGTCGGCGTGGGCCAGCTACCAGGCCGCGATCGCGCCGGCCGCGACCGGCGGCATGATGCCGGACCGCGCGGCCATCGCCAAGATGTCGGCGCCGGACCGGCTGGCCAAGATGCTGGACCTGAGCAAGCAGCACCAGGCCAAGATGGAAGCCCACCTGACCGCGCTGACGGCCTTCTACAGCCAGCTGACGGCCGAACAGAAAGCCATCTTCGACGACCATACGCGCGGCGGCGCCCATGGCGGCCACGCGGGTCCGCGCGGCGGCTGGCACAGCCACCAGGGCTGAGCCCTTAGAGTTGAGCTTTTAATTCAGGCGTGACAGCGATGCGGTGAATTTCGCCGCATCCTGGAAGCCGATGACGCGGGCGCCGTCGATTTCCCTGCCCTGCTTGTCGAACAGGATGATGCCCGGCGGGCCGAACAGGCCGAAGCGTTTCAGCATGGCCTTGTCGTCGGCGTCGTTGGCGGTCACGTCCACTTGCAGCAGCAGGCTGTTGGCCAGCTTGGCGCGCACCTGCGGATCGACGAAGGTCAGCTTTTCCATTTCCTTGCAGGACACGCACCAGTCGGCATAGAAGTCCAGCATGACGGTGCGGCCGCCGGTCTGCGCCAGCAGCGCGTCGAGCTGCTGCACGGTCTTGATGCGCTGGAACGCCAGCGTTTCATGCTTGGCGCCGAAGTGGGCCAGCGGCGCCAGCGGATCGCGTCCGCCGCTGGCCACGCCCACCAGTTGCATCAGGCCCAGCACGGCGGCGACGACGCCGACCGACTTGGCCAGCCATTTGCCGCGATGCGTCAACAGGTAGACACCATAGGCGCCCAGCAGCACAACCCAGCCCAGCATCTGCACAACCGGCGGCAGCACCGGCGACACCAGCCACCAGCCCATCGCCAGCATCAGCACGCCGAAGAAGCGCTTGACGGCATCCATCCACATGCCGGCGCGCGGCAGCAAGGCGCCGGCCGACACCCCCACCAGTATCAGCGGCACGCTCATGCCGACCGCCAGCGCGAACAGCGCGCTGCCGCCCATGACGACGTCGCGGCTCTGGCTGATGTACAGCAGCGCGGCGGCCAGCGGCGCGGCCACGCACGGGCCGACGATCAGCGCGGAGATCGCGCCCATCACGAACACGCCGGCCAGCTTGCCGGAAGATTGACGGTTCGACACCGTGCTCAGTTTCGATTGCAGCGCGGCCGGCACTTGCAACTCGTAGTAGCCGAACATCGACAGCGACAACGCGGCCATCAGCAGGGCGAAGGAGCCCAGCACCCAGGCGTTCTGCAGCGCGGCGTTCAGGCCCGCGCCCGCGAGGCCGGCGGCCACGCCCAGCGCGGTGTAGACGATGGCCATGCCGAGCGAGTACGCGACCGACAACAGCAGGCCGCGCGCGCGGCTGGTGTTGGCGCCTTCGCCGACGATGATGGAGGACAGGATGGGCACCATCGGCAGCACGCACGGCGTGAACGACAGGCCCAGGCCCAGCAGGGCGAACAGCGGCAAGATCAGCAGCAGCTTGCCGGACTTGAGGGCGGCTTCAAGACGGCCGGCGTCGTCGGCCGGCGCGGTGGCCGCGGCTGGCGGCGCCAGCGGCGGCAGCATGGTGGTGACCGGCTCGGGGATGGCGCGGATGGTGACGCCTGGGGTGACTGCGGCGGGTTTGCCTTCGCCGGCGGCTGCGCTCGACGCTGCGGTCGCGCCGGCGGCTGGAGTGGTGCCGGCGGCTGTGGCCGCAGCGGCGGGCGTTGCGGCCTGTACCGGGGAGGCTGCGCGCGCCGCCTGGTTGCCGCCGGCGGCATTCGCGGGAGCACCAGGCAGCGGCACCGAACCGCTGCCGACCAGCGAGGCCTTGTATTCCTGCGGCGCGTAGCACAAGCCCTTGTCCGAGCAGCCCTGCCCCACCGCCACCAGCGTGAACGGGCCGTCGGCCTCGACCGGCATGGTCATGGTGACGCTCTTGCGGTAGGTCTCCACGTTCTTCTGGAAGGTCTCATCGAAGTGCACGGTGCCGGCCGGGATGGACAGCGCGCCCAGCTTGGCGCCGGTGGCGCTGAACTTGAAGCGCTCGCGGTACATGTAGTAGCCGTCGGCGATCTGGAAGCTGACCGACAACGTATGGCCGTCGACCATGCGGGCCGAGAACTTGAAGGCCGCATCGGGCTCCAGGAAGCCGTCGTCGGCCAGCGCGGGGCGCGCCATCAACAGGGCGATCAGCGACAGCAAGGGCATGAAAAGGCGGGCAATACGCAGCATGGGTTTTCTTTCGACGAAACGAGCACCAGCATAGTACACCTGGCTTAGTTTTTGCGCCTGAGAGCGGCCTTAAGCCCGGCCATAAAAAAAGCCAGGCGGTAAGCCTGGCTTTTTCGTAACGCGGTACAACTGCGAAGATTACTCTTCTGCGGTTGGCGCTGCGTCGATGTCGGTGACTTCTGGACGGTCCATCAGCTCAACGTAAGCCATTGGAGCGTTGTCGCCAACACGGAAACCCATTTTCAGGATGCGCAGGTAGCCGCCGTTGCGGTTTGCGTAGCGTGGGCCCAGTTCTGCGAACAGCTTCAGAACCATTTCACGATCGCGCAGACGGGAGAATGCCAGACGCTTGTTAGCCAGGGTGTCGGTCTTGCCCAGGGTCAGGATCGGCTCAACTACGCGGCGCAGTTCTTTAGCTTTTGGCAGCGTGGTCTTGATGGCTTCATGACGCAGCAAGGAAACGGTCATGTTGCGCAGCATTGCCAGACGGTGGGACGAGGTACGATTCAGTTTACGGAGGCCGTGACGGTGACGCATGGTACTTCCTTTCAGGTGTTTAAATCCGAGTTCTTCGATCGCTCACGTTTGACGGGGAGCGCGGACCGGTTCTAGGGATAACGCCCGCTACGACATGTAGCGGGCGGGTACGACAAAATGCAAATCTGTTATTTTTCCAGACCAGCAGGCGGCCAGTTTTCCAGCTTCATGCCCAGGGTCAAGCCGCGGGAAGCCAGCACTTCCTTGATTTCGTTCAGGGACTTGCGGCCCAGGTTCGGCGTCTTCAACAGTTCGTTTTCCGAACGCTGGATCAGGTCGCCGATGTAGTAGATGTTTTCCGCTTTCAGGCAGTTGGCCGAACGCACGGTCAGTTCCAGGTCGTCCACTGGACGCAGCAGGATAGGATCGACCAGCGGTGCGCGCGAAGGAGCTTCAGCAGCGGCTTCGGTGCCTTCCAGGGCGGCGAACACGTTCAGTTGATCGACCAGCACGCGGGCCGATTGACGGATCGCTTCTTCCGGCGAGATCACGCCGTTGGTTTCGATGTTGATGATCAGCTTGTCCAGGTCGGTACGCTGTTCCACGCGAGCGGACTCGACGAAGTAGGAAACGCGGCGCACCGGCGAGAACGATGCATCCAGAATGATGCGGCCGATGGTCTTGTTGGTGTCTTCGGACAGGCGGCGGACGTTGCCCGGCACATAGCCACGGCCTTTTTCCACTTTGATCTGCATGTCCAGCTTGCCGCCGGCGGTCAGGTGGGCGATCACGTGGTCCGGATTGATCAGTTCCACGTCGTGTGGCAGATCGATGTCCGAAGCCAGGATGGCGCCTTCGCCTTCCTTTTTCAGGGTCAGGGTGACGGAGTCACGGTTGTGGACTTTGAAGACCACGCCCTTCAGGTTCAGCAGCAGGTCGACGACGTCTTCCTGCACGCCGTCGAGCGACGAGTATTCGTGTACAACGCCCGCGATCGTCACTTCGGTCGGCGCGTAGCCCACCATCGACGACAGCAGTACGCGGCGCAGCGCATTACCCAATGTATGGCCATAGCCGCGTTCGAACGGCTCCATCACTACTTTAGCGTGGCCGGCGCCCAGCGCCTCTACATCGATAATACGTGGCTTCAACAGACTGTTTTGCATGTAAATGTCCTTTTCAATACCCTCGGCGCGTTAGGCCGATAAGGCTGATGGCATTAGTGAAAACGCCCGCTGGTCACAGCGGGCGGGTTTTGGTGCTACTTAGACTACAGATTAACGCGAGTACAGTTCGACGATCAGCGATTCGTTGACGTCGTTGGCGATCTCGTTGCGCTCTGGCAGGGACTTGAAGGTGCCTTCCATTTTCTTGGCATCGACCGACACCCAAGCTGGCATGCCAACTTGTTCAGCCAGCGACAGCGCTTCCAGGATACGCACTTGCTTCTTCGACTTTTCGCGCACGGCGATGACGTCGCCGACTTTGACGGCGTACGAAGCGATGTTCACGACCTGGCCGTTCACGGTGAAGGCTTTGTGCGATACCAGCTGACGCGCTTCAGCGCGGGTCGAGCCGAAGCCCATGCGGTATGCAACGTTGTCCAGGCGGGTTTCCAGCAGCTTCAGCAGGGTTTCGCCGGTGTTGCCCTTGCGGCGGTCGGCTTCTGCGAAGTAGCGACGGAACTGACGTTCCAGAACGCCGTACATACGCTTGACTTTTTGCTTTTCGCGCAGCTGGTTGCCGTAGTCCGAGGTGCGGGCACCCGACTTGACGCCGTGCTGGCCTGGTTTGACGTCCAGTTTGCACTTGCTGTCCAGCGAGCGGCGTGCGCTCTTCAGGAACAGGTCAGTACCTTCACGGCGGGAGAGTTTTGCTTTAGGTCCGATATAACGTGCCACGATGCTTCCTTTTTTTAAATAATAACGCCCCAGCCATCGTGAAATGGTTAGGCGCTAGTCTGATCCTCAGGGTGGGCCAGACGGTGGCTAAAATGCGAATAACCCGCCGAACTGCGTTCGACAGGCGACAACAGCCGGGCAGTATAACCGTTTCCGGTCTCCTGCTCCAGCGATTTCTGCAAGTCGGAAGGAGGCGAAGCGAACTTCGCCGCCGACCGGACTCTTAGATACGACGACGTTTTGGAGGACGGCAGCCGTTGTGCGGAACTGGGGTAACGTCCTGGATCTCGGTGATCTTGATGCCCAGGTTGTTCAGTGCGCGCACTGCGGATTCACGACCAGGACCAGGGCCCTTGATACGCACTTCCAGGTTCTTCACGCCGCATTCCACTGCGACTTTACCAGCTGCTTCGGCCGCAACCTGCGCTGCGAACGGGGTCGATTTACGCGAACCCTTGAAGCCAGCACCACCGGAGGTCGCCCACGACAGAGCGTTGCCCTGACGGTCGGTGATGGTAATGATGGTGTTGTTGAAGGAAGCGTGAACGTGTGCGATACCTTCTGCAACGTTCTTCTTGACCTTCTTGCGGACGCGCGCTGCTGCTGCGCTGCTTTGTTGCTTAGCCATGTGATTTCCCTAGATTATTTCTTGAGCGATTGAGCGGCTTTGCGCGGGCCCTTGCGGGTACGTGCATTGGTGCGGGTGCGTTGGCCGCGGACCGGCAGGCCCTTACGGTGACGCATACCGCGGTAGCAACCCAGATCCATCAAACGCTTGATGTTCATGGACAGCTCACGACGCAGGTCGCCTTCGACGATGAATTTAGCTACTTCATCGCGCAGTTTTTCCAGTTCGCTGTCGTCCAGATCTTTGACCTTTTTATCGGTCGCAATACCCGTCGCGGCGCAGATGAACTTTGCGCGTGGACGGCCTACACCGTAGATGGCCGTCAGGCCGATAACGGTGTGCTGATGATTTGGGATATTAACCCCTGCAATACGTGCCATTCGTTATTCCTCGATAAATAACGGTTATTAACCTTGACGCTGCTTGTGACGTGGTTCGACGCAGATTACGCGAACAACGCCCTTGCGCTTGATGATCTTGCAGTTGCGGCAGATCCGCTTGACTGAGGCGTTAACTTTCATTTTGCACTCTCTTCTTGGTTCGATTATTTAAGTTACTTGGTCCGGAACACGATACGTGCGCGGCTCAGGTCGTAAGGTGTCAGCTCTACCGTCACCTTGTCGCCAGGAAGAATGCGGATATAGTTCATCCGCATTTTACCCGAAATATGCCCGAGCACCACGTGTCCGTTTTCCAGCTTTACTCGAAATGTTGCATTCGGGAGATTCTCAAGAATCTCGCCCTGCATCTGTATGACGTCGTCTTTTGCCATTCGGTATGTTTGAAACCGCGCTTATCGCGTCGGAATTCCGCCCTTGAAGTTTGCTTTGCGCAGCAGCGATTCATATTGCTGCGACATCACGTAGTTTTGCACTTGCGCCATGAAATCCATGGTAACAACCACAATAATCAACAGAGAAGTGCCGCCGAAATAGAACGGTACTTTCCACTCGGCTTGCATGAATTCCGGCAACAAACACACCAAAGTGATGTAGATGGCGCCAGCCAGTGTCAAACGTGTCAGGATCTTGTCGATGTAACGGGCAGTCTGCTCACCGGGACGGATCCCTGGCACAAAGGCCCCGCTCTTCTTCAAGTTGTCCGCTGTTTCCTTGCTGTTGAAGACCAGCGCTGTATAGAAGAAACAGAAAAACACGATCGCAATGGCGTACAACAGTGCGTGGATGGGCTCGCCTGGCCCCATCGATGCTGCCAAATCTTTCAGGAACCGGACCGCCGGGTTGGCCGTGTCGGCGCCCGTCGTGAACCAGCCCACGATCGTTGCCGGGAACAAGATAATCGACGAAGCGAAGATCGGTGGGATCACGCCGGCCATGTTCAACTTCAATGGCAGGTGCGACGTTTGTCCACCGTAAATCTTGTTACCCACCTGGCGTTTCGCGTAGTTCACCAGAATCTTGCGTTGGCCACGTTCCACAAAGACCACGAAGAACGTCACCGCCACAACCAGGATCATGATGATGATCGCGGACAGGGCGCCGATCGAACCGTTGCTCACCGACGAGGCCAGGCCTCCCAGCGCGCCCGGCAGGCCGGCGGCGATACCCGCGAAGATGATGATCGAGATGCCGTTACCGAGACCGCGCTCGGTAATCTGCTCGCCCAACCACATCACGAACATGGTTCCGGTCAACAGCGTAACGACCGTCACGAAACGGAATGCAAAGCCTGGATCCAGCACCAGACCTGCTTGCGACTCCAGTGCGACTGCGATGCCGAACGCCTGGAACGACGCCAGCACCACCGTGAAATACCGGGTGTACTGGGTGATCTTGCGACGGCCTGCTTCGCCTTCTTTTTTGAGCGCTTCCATCTGCGGCGAGACGATCGACACCAGCTGCATGATGATCGAGGCCGAGATGTAAGGCGTGATACCCAGCGCAAAGACTGTGAAGCGCGCGAGAGCGCCACCACTGAACATGTTCAACATGCCCAGGATGCCACCCTCTTGCGACTTGAACAGCACGGCCAATTGTACCGGATCGATCCCGGGGACCGGGATGTGAGCGCCGATACGATAAACCACCAATGCGCCAAGCAAGAACCAGAGCCGGCCCCAGGGGAAACCAGCTGCTGCACTTTTAGCCAATTGTGGATTAGTCGCCAATTTTCGCTCCGATCAAGCTGTTAGCGGTCAACTCAGGCTACCGAGCCGCCGGCTGCTTCGATGGCGGCTTTCGCGCCAGCGGTCACTTTCAGGCCTTTGAGGTTCACCGCTTTGGTGATCTCGCCGGACAGAATGACGCGCACGTCGCGTGCCAGCACGCTCAGTACGCCAGCTTGCTTCAGCACCAGGATGTCGACGTCGCCAACGGCCAGGTTGTTCAGGTCGGACAGGCGCACTTCAGCTTTGAAGGTGGCGTTGAGCGACTTGAAACCGCGCTTAGGCAGACGGCGTTGCAGAGGCATCTGACCGCCTTCGAAACCGACTTTGTGGAAGCCGCCCGAACGCGATTTTTGACCCTTGTGACCACGGCCCGAGGTTTTACCCAGACCGGAGCCGATACCGCGGCCGACGCGACGCTTGTAGTGCTTGGCGCCATCGGCTGGTTGTATGGTATTCAGTTCCATGATTTCTCCGTGTGTAAGCCCGAGGGCTTACGCAACTACTTTAACGAGGTACGAGACTTTGTTGATCATGCCGCGCACGGATGGGGTGTCTTGCAGCTCGGAGACCGAGTTGACGCGACGCAGGCCCAGACCGCGGACGGTGGCACGGTGATCTTCGCGCGTGCCGATCAAGCCCTTGACCAATTGTACTTTGACGGTTTTAGTTGTCATGTCGTTCACCTTAGCCCAGGATCTCTTCTACCGACTTGCCGCGTTTCGCAGCAATTTCAGCAGGAGTACTCATTTTTGCCAGACCATCCAGCGTGGCGCGCACCAGGTTGTAAGGGTTGCTCGAGCCGGTGGATTTCGCCACGACGTCGGTCACGCCCATTACTTCGAAGATTGCGCGCATTGCGCCGCCAGCGATGACGCCGGTACCTGGTTTCGCAGGCGACATCATCACTTTCGATGCGCCGTGACGGCCGGTAACGGTGTGCTGCAGGGTGCCGTTCTTCAGGGAGACCTTGATCAGGTTGCGACGGGCTTCTTCCATTGCCTTCTGCACACCCACTGGGACTTCCTTCGACTTGCCCTTGCCCATGCCGATGCGGCCATCGCCGTCACCAACCACGGTCAGCGCGGCGAAACCCATGATACGACCACCCTTGACCACTTTGGTCACGCGGTTGATCGCGATCATTTTTTCGCGCATGCCGTCATCCGGCTTGTCGCTTGCCATTTTTGCTTGCATTTTTGCCATGATCGTTCCTTAGAACTTCAGACCGGCTTCGCGCGCGGCTTCTGCCAGCGCCTTCACACGGCCGTGGTAACGGAAACCGGAGCGGTCGAACGCGACTTCGGTAATCCCTGCTTTCAGTGCTTTCTCTGCGACGCGCTTGCCGACGATCGCGGCAGCAGCGGCGTTGCCGCCCTTGCCCGATTTGCCAGCCAGTTCGTTGCGCACTTCGACTTCTGCCGTGGAGGCCGATACCAGTACTTTGGCATCCGGCGAGATCAGGTTCGCGTAGATATGCAGATTGGTGCGGTGTACCGACAGGCGGTTCACCTTCTGTTGCGCGATCTTGATCCGGGTTTGGCGTCCGCGGCGCAGACGTGATTCTTTCTTGTCCATCGTCAGCCCCTAGTTACTTCTTCTTGGTTTCTTTAATCTTAACCACTTCGTCCGAATAACGGACGCCCTTGCCCTTGTAAGGCTCAGGGGAGCGGTAAGCGCGAACTTCAGCAGCCACTTGGCCCACTTGCTGACGGTCGATCCCTTTGATGATGATCTCCGTCGGCGTTGCGGTGGCGCAGGTGACGCCGGCTGGCATGGCGTGCACGACAGGGTGCGAGAAGCCCAGCGACAGATTCAGCTTGTCGCCTTGCGCTTGCGCCTTGTAACCCACACCGACCAGGTTCAGCTTTTTCTCGAAACCCTTGGTCACGCCAACGACCATGTTGTTGACCAGTGCGCGCAGCGTACCGGACATGGCATTGGCTTCGCGGCTGTCATTAGCGGCGACGAAGCTCAGGGTTCCTGCATTGTTTTCCACCGTGACCTGGCCGTTCAGGGCCTGGGTCAGGACGCCCAGAGGGCCCTTGACGGTGATCGCTGCCGCGGAGATGGCGACTTCGGCGCCAGCTGGCACAGCGATTGGCATTTTAGCTACACGAGACATGTCTAACTCCTTATGCGACGTAGCAAATAACTTCGCCGCCGACACCGGTAGCGCGTGCTTTGCGGTCAGTCATGACGCCTTGCGGAGTCGACACGATCGCCACACCCAAGCCATTCATCACAGTAGGGATCTCGTCTTTGCCCTTGTAGACGCGCAGGCCCGGACGGGACACGCGCTCAAGGCGCTCAATGACGGGACGGCCAACATAATACTTCAAACCGATTTTCAGTTCCGCTTTGCCACCAGCTTCGGCTACGGCGAAATCTTCAATGTAACCCTCGTCCTTGAGGACGTTGGCAATCGCAATTTTAACTTTCGACGATGGCATGGCCACGGTCGTCTTTTGCACGCCCTGGGCGTTACGAATGCGGGTCAGCATATCGGCGATAGGATCGCTCATACTCATTGCATATTCTCCTATTACCAGCTTGCTTTAGTCATACCCGGGATCTCACCACGCATGGCGAATTCACGGAGCTTGATACGGCCCAGACCGAATTTACGGAAGGTGCCGCGTGGACGACCGGTGACGGCGCAGCGGTTACGCTGGCGGGTCGGTGCCGAGTTACGTGGCAGCGCTTGCAGCTTCAGGCGCGCTTCGTAACGTTCTTCTTCCGACTTCGACTGGTCGTCGATGATGGCCTTCAGCGAAGCGCGCTTGGCGGCAAATTTGTTTGCCAGGTCGACGCGTTTCTGCTCACGGTTAATCAGTGCGAGTTTTGCCATGATCTTCTTAGTTCCTGAACGGGAATTTAAAGGCGGCGAGCAGAGCTTTCGCTTCGTCGTCGGTCTTGGCGGTGGTGGTGATCGAAATGTTCATACCACGCAGCGCATCGATCTTGTCGTACTCGATTTCCGGGAAGATGATCTGCTCTTTCACGCCGATGTTGTAGTTACCACGGCCATCGAACGAGCGGCCATTGACGCCACGGAAATCGCGCACGCGCGGCAGGGCCACGGTGATGAAGCGATCCAGGAACTCGTACATGCGAGCGCCGCGCAGGGTCACCATGGTACCGATCGGGTAGCCTTCACGGATTTTGAAACCCGCGATTGCTTTGCGCGACTTGGTGGTCACTGGCTTCTGGCCAGCGATCTTGGTCAGGTCGCCCACAGCGTGTTCGAGGACTTTCTTGTCCGCGATAGCCTCACCAACACCCATGTTCAGGGTGATCTTGGTCAGACGTGGAACTTCCATCACCGACTTGTAACCGAATTTCGCGGTCAGGTCGGCGACGACTTTTTCTTTATAGAATTCTTGGAGACGTGCCATGATTTCTTAAGCCTTCACTACTTCGCCGGACGATTTGAAGACGCGGACTTTTTTGCCATCCACTTCTTTGAAACCGACACGGTCTGCCTTGCCAGTCGCCGCATTGAACAATGCAACGTTGGACACGTGAATCGGCATAGTCTTATCGACGATACCACCTTGTACGCCAGTCATTGGGTTAGGCTTGGTCGCTTTTTTAGCGACGTTGACGCCTTCAACCACGACATGCTCAGCATCGATACGCTGCTGAACGACGCCACGCTTGCCCTTGTCTTTCCCGGTCAGAACGATGACTTCGTCGTTTTTACGAATCTTATCCATTACGACTCCTTACAGGACTTCCGGTGCCAGGGACACGATCTTCATGAACTTTTCAGTGCGCAGCTCGCGCGTCACTGGTCCAAAAATACGGGTACCGATCGGTTCCAGCTTGGCGTTCAACAGAACGGCGGCATTGCCGTCGAACTTCACCAGGGAACCGTCTTGGCGGCGAACACCTTTAGCGGTGCGCACTACCACGGCGTTATAAATTTCACCTTTTTTGACACGACCACGTGGCGCGGCAACCTTAACGGTTACCTTGATCACGTCGCCGATGCCAGCATAACGGCGCTTGGAGCCGCCCAATACCTTGATGCACATGACTTCTTTGGCACCGGTATTGTCAGCCACTTCGAGCCGGCTTTCAGTTTGAATCATAGTATTCTCTTTCCCAACTTAAGCCGAAGAATCCACACAATGCGGACCCGCGGTCAGTCTTGGTCCCGCCAGAACGCTCAAGCAGAGCGCACTGTTTGGGTGCTTGACCTTCGTACTGCTACTGACCGCACGGTTCTGCGTCTGTGGCCAGACACTTTGCGGCGTTACATGAACGAAGCCCGCAAGTATTACATACAACTCGCGGGCTTGCAAGAACTAATTGAAAATCGCCCCCGGCCCGAAGACCGGAGGCGACGACTTCAATTAAACGATTTGCGCGGCTTGCACCACGCGCGTCACGGTCCATGCCTTCGTTTTGGAGATCGGACGACCTTCCACGATTTCCACCGTGTCACCGGCTTTCACCTGGTTGGTCTCGTCGTGCGCGTGATACTTGTTCGAGCGGACGATGATCTTGCCGTACAAAGGATGCTTGACGTGACGTTCGATCAGAACGGTAACGGTCTTGTCCATCTTGTCGGACACCACTTTACCGATCAGGGTGCGCTTGAGCGACTTTACTGGTTCGGTCATTTGGCTTCCTTCGTGTTCATTACCGTTTTTACACGTGCGATATCGCGACGTACCTTCTTGAGCTGCGAAGTGTTGCTCAGCTGCTGCGTAGCGGTTTGCATACGCAGGCCGAACTGCGCCTTCAACAGGTCATTCAGCTCTTTTTGCAGAGCTGCCTGGTCTTTGCCGCGGAGTTCAGATGCTTTCATATTTCACTCCTGTTATTGACCAACTTGACGGACCACGAAGGTGGTCGCCAGTGGCAGTTTGGCAGCGGCCAGGCGGAATGCTTCGCGCGCCAGTTCTTCTGCGACGCCATCCATTTCGTACAGGACTTTGCCTGGACGGATTTCAGCGACGTAGTACTCCGGATTACCTTTACCGTTACCCATACGGACTTCGGCAGGCTTGTTCGAGATCGGTTTGTCCGGGAACACGCGGATCCAGATACGGCCGCCACGTTTGATGTGACGGGTCATGGCGCGACGTGCTGCCTCGATCTGGCGTGCCGTGATACGACCACGGGCAACGGCCTTCAGACCGAACTCGCCGAACGACACCGAAGTGCCGGCGGTGTGCGAAATGCCGGTGTTACGGCCTTTCTGCTCTTTACGATACTTTCTGCGTGCTGGTTGCAGCATGATTATTCTCCTGCTTTCTCGGCCGGCTTGGCGGCAGTGCGTACACGAGCGCCTGGAGCGGCTGGCTTGGCGCCGGCGCCGGCTGGGCGCGGACGGCCAGCTGGTTTGCCGTCGTCACGACGTGGGCCACGTGGCTTCTTCTCGTCCGGTGGGGTATCGATGACTGGTGCGTCGCCGTTCGGCGCGCGGTCACCCTTGTAGACCCACACCTTGACACCGATGATGCCGTAGGTGGTCGAAGCTTCGCTGGTGCCGTAGTCGATATCGGCGCGCAGGGTGTGCAGTGGCACACGGCCTTCGCGATACCACTCTTTACGAGCGATTTCGATACCGTTCAGACGACCCGACGACATGATCTTGATGCCCAGGGCACCCAGACGCATGGCGTTTTGCATCGCACGCTTCATCGCGCGGCGGAACATGATGCGCTTTTCCAGCTGCTGGGCGATCGAATCGGCGATCAGCTGCGAGTCGATTTCCGGCTTGCGGATTTCTTCGATGTTCACGTGGACAGGTACGCCCATGATCTTGGTCAGCGCCGACTTCAGTACTTCGATGTCTTCGCCTTTTTTACCAATGACCACGCCCGGACGCGAGCTGTAGATCGTGAAGCGCGCGTTCTTGGCAGGACGCTCGATGACGATGCGGCCGACCGAAGCGTTCTTCAGCTTGGTCTTCAGGTAGGCGCGCGCCTTCAGATCTTCGTTCAGCATCGAAGCGAAGTTGCTGTTGCCAGCGTACCAACGCGATGCCCAGTTACGGGTAACCGACAGGCGGAAGCCGGTTGGGTGAATTTTTTGACCCATTTTTAGCTCCTTAGTTGCCGACGGTCACGTAGATGTGACACGATTGTTTCGAGATACGATCGCCCCGGCCCTTAGCGCGTGCGGTGAAGCGCTTGAGGATCGGGCCCTTTTCGACGTAGATCGTTTTCACGAACAATTCGTCGATGTCGGCGCCATCATTGTGCTCGGCGTTGGCGATAGCCGACTCCAGCACTTTCTTGATGATGGTCGCGCCCTTTTTAGGGCTGAATTGCAGAATGTTGAGTGCAGCGTCAACTTTCTTGCCGCGGATCTGGTCGGCCACGAGGCGACCTTTTTGATCCGACAAGCGCACACCCTTGAGGATAGCTTTGGTTTCCATTATTTCTTCGCCTTCTTGTCAGCGGCATGGCCCTTGAACGTGCGGGTCAGCGCGAATTCACCGAGCTTGTGACCAACCATGTTCTCGGAAACGTACACTGGCACGTGCAGCTTGCCATTGTGGACGGCGATCGTCAGGCCGATGAAGTCAGGCATGATGGTCGAACGACGGGACCAGGTTTTGATTGGCTTCTTGTCTTTGGCAGCTTGCGCGGCTTCGACTTTTTTCACCAGGTGGGCGTCACAGAACGGCCCTTTTTTCAATGAACGAGTCATGTGCTACCCCTTATTTCTTGCCGCGGCGCGAGACGATCATGGAAGAAGTACGCTTGTTGCTGCGGGTCTTCTTACCCTTAGTCTGTTGGCCCCAAGGCGACACTGGATGACGACCAGCTGCAGTTTTACCTTCACCACCACCGTGCGGGTGATCGACCGGGTTCATGACCACACCGCGAACGGTAGGACGAACACCGCGCCAGCGCATCGCACCGGCCTTACCGATTTTACGCAGGCTGTGTTCGGCATTGCCGACTTCACCCACGGTTGCACGGCACTCGATGTGCACGCGACGCACTTCGCCCGAGCGCAGACGCACTTGAGCGTAGGTGCCTTCGCGGGCCATCAGGACCACGCCGGCGCCGGCGGTACGGGCCATCTGGGCACCCTTACCTGGCAGCATTTCGACGCAGTGCATGACGGTACCGACCGGAATGTTGCGGATCGGCAGGCAGTTGCCCGACTTGATCGGCGCTTCCGAACCGTTCATCACGGTGTCGCCAACGCTCATGCCTTTGGTGGCGATGATGTACTGGCGTTCGCCGTCGGCGTAGCACAGCAGGGCGATATTCGCGGTGCGGTTTGGATCGTATTCGATACGTTCCACTTTCGCTGGAATGCCATCCTTCTGACGCTTGAAGTCGATCAGGCGATAGTGCTGCTTGTGACCACCGCCGATGTGGCGGGTGGTGATGTGGCCGTTGTTGTTACGGCCAGCAGTTTTCGATTTTTTCTCAACCAGGGCTGCGAACGGACGACCTTTGTACAGGTCCGGGTTCACAACTTTCACCATGCCGCGACGGCCTGGGGAGGTTGGCTTCATCTTAACGAGTGCCATTATTTAGCCTCCTCGGAGAAATTGATTTCCTGGCCAGGTTTCAGGCACACGAAAGCACGCTTGGTATGGTTGCGGCGGCCGGTGTGGGCACCGGAACGCTTCTGCTTACCTTCGCGGTTAACGGTCTGCACCGATTCCACTTCCACTTTGAACAGCAGTTCAACAGCGGCTTTGATTTCTGGCTTGGTCGCGTCGGTGGTTACACGGAACACGATCTGTTCGTTCTTTTCCGCGACCATGGTGGCCTTCTCGGAAATGACCGGAGCCAGCAGCACCTTCATCAGGCGCTCTTCGCTAAATTTCAATGCGCTCATGCCAGCATCTCCTCAATCTTGGCCAGTGCAGCTTTCGTGACCAGGATCTTCTTGTAGAACACCAGGGACATTGGATCTGCGTGACGCGGTTCAACAACCAGTACGTTAGGCAGGTTACGCGATGCCAGTTCCAGGTTTTCGTTGGCGACGTCGGTGATGATCAGAACCGAGTCAAAGCCCATGCCGGTCAGCTTTTGCGACAGCAGCTTGGTCTTTGGCGCTTCGATCGTCAGGTCTTCGATAACCGTCAGACGGTCTTCGCGGGCCAGCTGGGACAGGATCGAGCAGATACCTGCGCGATACATCTTCTTGTTCACTTTGTGGGTGAAGTTCTCGTCAGGCGAGTTCGGGAAGATGCGACCACCGCCGCGCCACAGTGGCGACGACGACATACCAGCACGAGCGCGGCCGGTGCCTTTTTGGCGCCATGGCTTCTTGGTCGTGTGGTGGACTTCTTCACGGTCTTTTTGTTTACGGTTGCCGCTGCGAGCATTGGCTTGGTAAGCAACGACGACTTGGTGGATCAGGGCTTCGTTGTAGTCACGGCCGAAAATGGTATCGGCGGCGGCGACGTTAGAGGCGGCTTGACCTTGAGCGTTCAAGAGCTTGAGTTCCATCGTTTAAGCTCCCTTCTTTGCTTTAACTTTGACAGCAGGCGACACCACAACCTGGCCGTTTTTCGCGCCTGGGATCGCGCCTTTGACCAGCAGCAGCTGACGGTCGGCATCGATACGGGCGATTTCGAGGTTCTGCACAGTGCGGGTGACGTCACCGAGGTGACCGGTCATGCGCTTACCTGGGAACACGCGGCCTGGATCTTGCGCCATACCGATGGAACCTGGAACATTGTGCGAACGGGAGTTACCGTGGGTGGCACGGCCCGAAGCAAAGTGGTGACGCTTGATGGTACCGGCGTAGCCTTTACCGATCGTGACGCCTTGAACGTCGATCTTCTGACCGACTTCGAACAGGGAAGCGGCAACAACGTCGCCAGCTTTCAGTTCAGCAGCTTTGGCTGCGTCAACGCGGAACTCTTTCAGCAGAGTACCAGCTTCGACACCGGCTTTAGCGTGGTGACCAGCAACAGCCTTCGTTACGCGGGAAGCGCGACGTTGACCGAATGCGACCTGAACCGCGGTGTAACCATCGGTTTCAGGAGTTTTGATTTGCGCAACACGGTTGTTCGATACGTCCAACACGGTGACTGGGATCGAATCCCCGTCATCGGTGAAGATGCGCATCATACCAACCTTGCGACCGAGAAGGCCAAGGCTCATTTTTTCTCCAATTCCCACCTACGATTGGGCGGGGATATGTTGAACTACTAAAATTAGTACGGACCAATAAAAAGGCGAATCCATACCGAAGCCGGCTAGTGTAGCGCGAAAAGACCCTTGACGCAACAACTTAATACGAGGTATGTCGCCTGGCGCGCGGCGGGTTGGCGCGGCGGCGAGCGGGCGATCTGGAGAAATACCGCCTATTGCTGTATCATCAATTACTTTTAGTGCATCAGTGTCGTTTTTGCATGCGCGCCCCCACCTCTATCCGACAATGCAGAAACACTCCTCCCCCTGGCCCGTCCTGTTGATCTACCTGGTGTGCGCGCTGGCGACCCTGACCCTGTGGCGCCAGGCGCAGGTCAACATTCCCACCGGCGACGAACCCCACTACATGGTCATGGCCAACGGCCTGGCCCGGCATGGCGCGCTGGAGCAGACCATTCCGTACCAGGACGCCAAACAGCCCGGCCAGCCCGAGCGCTTCGGCCTGCCGCCCACCGACGACCACTCCATCGCCGGCCCGCACGGACGCTTCAACCTCCACAACCTCGGCCTGCCCCTGCTGCTGGCGTTGCCGTTCACGCTGGGCGGCATCCTCGGCGCCAAGCTGTTCATGATCCTCTGCGGCGCCGGCGTGGTGCTGTGCGCCTGGAAGATCTCAGGGCTGTTTTCCGGCGAGGCCGGGGCGCGCCGCCTGGCCGTGCTGGCCAGCTGCGTCGCCGCCCCGCTGGTGCCCGCCGCCAGCCAGGTCTACCCCGACATCCTGGGCGGGCTGCTCGCCCTGACCGGCCTGTACTGGTTCCTCACCACGCAACAGCGGCGCAGCGCCGCCGCCGAACTGGCGCTGGCCGTGGCGGTGGTCTACCTGCCCTGGCTGCAGATCAAGTTCGGCCCGGCCTGCGCCCTGCTGGTGCTGGGCGTGGCCGCCAAGATCCACCGCGAATCGGGCGACCGGCGCCGCGTGGCCCGGCTGCTGGCGGTGGCCGCCGCCTCCTGCGTGGCCCTGGCCGCCTACAACCTGTACGCCTTCGGCAAGATGTCCGGACCGTACCAGGACAACGCGGTGGAAGTGAGCAGGACCAGCCTGATGGTCTTGATGGGCCTGCACTTCGACCAGAACCAAGGTTTCCTGTTGCAAAACCCGATCAATCTGCTGGGCTTGCTGGGCGTGGGCTGGCTGTACCGCGCCAACCGCCCGTTCCTGCTGCTGTGGGCGGCCGTCTTCGCGACGCTGATCGGGCCCAATTCGCTGCATCCCGCCTGGTACGGCGGCTGGAGTTTCACCGGGCGCTTCGGCTGGCCCGCAGCCGTGGTGTTCACGGTGCCCACGCTGTACGCGTTGCTGGAGCTGTCCCGCCGCCGCCACGCGCTGTTCCTGGCGCTGGCCTGGCTGTCGGTGGCGCTGCAGGCGTATTTCTTCTTCTGCTACGCGGTCGACAAGGTGGACATGTTCAACCACGCGTGGGAGACGCCCCTGGCCAGCTACTCGATGTACTACGGCCGCCTCCACGCCTGGCTGCCGGCGCTGTACAACGGCGACTGGGCCTTCGGTTACCGGCCCAACTACGCGTGGCTGGCGATGGTGCTGCTGCTGCTGGCCGCGGGCTTTGCGCGCGGCGCGCGCTGGCGTTGGATCGGCGCGGCCGCGCTGGGCGCCGGCGTCATCGTGGCGGCCGGCATGGCGCCGGGTCAGCGGGCCAGCGCGATTGTGCTGACGGCGGCCAGCCTGCCGGGACAGACCGGGCACGTGGACGGCGCCGCGCGCACGGCGCAGCCCGGCGCGGAATTGCCGGGCATGCTTAATTTCGGCCCCTACCTGCCGCTGCCCAGCGGCACCTACCGCGTCACGCTGCGCTACCGCAGCGCCGCGCCCGCGAACGAACTGGTCTCCCTGTTCGATGTCTACGACACGGCGGCGGGCCGGTCGCTGCTGGTGCGCGGCCTGAACGGAACCGAAGACGCGGTGCAGGAGGTGACGCTGCCGTTCGCGCTGGCTCCATGGCAGGGCGGCGAGCGGCTGGAATTCCGCAACAACTGGGCCGGCAAGCGGCCATTCACCCTGTACGAAATCCGCATCACGCCGGGCTGAGCCCGGGGGGACGCTACAGCTTGAGCTTCTTGAACACGCGCTCCGGCACCAGCTTAATCAGCGTCATGATGCCCCACCAGAACCACGGGGTGTAGATCACGTCCCGCCCGCGCTCGACCGCGGCCACGATGGCCGCGGCCACCGCGTCCGGCGTCGCCCACAGCGGCCCCTTCTTGAACGAGGCCGTCATCGGCGTGTCGACAAAGCCCGGCTTGACGGTCAGCACCCGCACGCCGGCCGGATGCAGGCGGTTGCGCAAGCCCTGCAGGAAGATCGCCAGCGCGCCCTTGGCGGTGCCGTACACATAGTTGGACTGGCGGCCGCGGTCGCCGGCCACCGAGCCGATCACGGCCAGGGTGCCGTGGCGCTGGGCCTCGAAGCGGTTGGCCAGCAAGGTCAGCAGCGACATCACGCTGATCGCGTTGGTGTTCAGCTCGCGCAACGCGGCGGCGAAATCCTGTTCGCACAGCTTCTGGTCGCCCAGCGTGCCGTGCGCGATCAGCACCGTGTCCAGGCCGTCGAGCGCGGCGGCGGCGGCGTCGATGGCGGCCGCGTGCAGCGCGAACTCATTCACATCAAGCAGGCCATGGCGTGCCACGGGGGCGCCGCGCACCGCCAGGTCGGCGGCCAGCGCGGACAGGCGTTCCTCGTCGCGGCCCAGCAGATACAGCGCGTGACCCTGGGCGGCCCACTGACGGGCGGCGGCCTGGGCGATCGCCGAGCTGGCGCCGATAATCAAGATTTTTTTCATAAGAGTCCTAGACGGCGGGATTGGGTGGAGGCGAAATGCCCGTGCGCGTGCCATTGCGCGCGCACCTGCTCGAACTCCTGCCAGCGCGGATAGCCGCGGCGGAAGGTCTCGGCGCTCATGCGGGCATCCTTGGCCAGGTACAGGCGGCCGCCGTGCTCGAGCACGATGCGGTCGAGGTGGTCGAGCAGCGCGAACACGGCCGGCTCGACCTTGAAATCCAGCGCCAGCGTATAACCTTCGATGGGGAACGACAAATGGTGGGCGTTGGCCGGCCCGAAGGCCTTGAGCACGGCCAGGAAGGAGCCTCGGCCGGAGTCGGCGATGGCGGCCAGCACGGCGCGCATGCCGGCGGCGCCGGCCTGGCGCGGCAGGGCGAACTGGTATTGCAGGAAGCCGGCCTTGCCGTACAGGCGGTTCCAGCCGGACAGCGCGTCCAGCGGATAAAAGAACGGCGTGTACGGAATGCGGCGCGTGCTGCGCCGGCGCAGCACGCGGTGGTAGTACAGCGTGTTGAAGGCCTGCACGCTGGCGCGGTTCAGCAGGCCGGCCGGCAGGTCGAACGGCACCGGCAGCGCGCCCTTCTCCGGCGCCACCAGCTCGCCGGCGGGCGCGTGCTCGCCGAGCATCAGCAGCGAGCGCCCCAGGCTGGCGCCGCGCGCCAGGCAATCGATCCACGCCACCGAGTAGGTGCTGGCGCCGTGCTGCTCGAAGGCGGCCAGCGCGCTGTCCAGGTTGGGCGCCTTGATGGTGGTTTCGATCACGTCGCTGGACGGCACGCGCTTGAGCTGCACGGTGGCCGCCAGGATCACGCCGGTCAGGCCCATGCCGCCGCAGGTGGCGTGGAACAGCCCGGGATGCGCGGCGGGCGAGATGGTCACCCGCTCGCCATTGCCCAGCAACAGATCGAGCTCACGCACATGAGTGCCAAAGGTGCCGTCCACGTGGTGGTTCTTGCCGTGCACGTCGCTGGCGATGGCGCCGCCGACCGTGACGTAGCGCGTGCCCGGCGTGACCGGCAGGAACCAGCCGCGCGGCACGAAGGTGCGCAGCATGGTGTCCAGCGTGACGCCGGCGGCGCAGCGCACCAGCCCGGTCTCGGGGTCGAAGGAGATGAACTGGTCGAGCTGCCCCATCGCCATCACCTGCGGCGCCAGCGCGCTGTCGCCGTAGGCCCGGCCCAGGCCGCGCGCGATCAGCGTTCCGTCCTCCCCCGCTTCGCGCAGGCGCTGTGCACACTGGCCGGCCGACAACGGCAGCAGCAGGCGGGCCTCCTGCCTCGGGTAGCGGCCCCAGCCCTCCAGCGTGGTCACGCCGCCTCCGCCAGCGGCGCGGCCGGCGCGACAAACACATAGCGCTTGTCCAGCTGGTATTTGATCAGGTTGCCGATGGTCAGGCCCAGCGCGCCGCCGACGTAGCGCATGGCGTCGGTGCCGTACAGATGGGAAAAGGCGAACTCGACGCCCCAGAACACCGCCGTGGTGAACACGCCCATCACGCTGTAGAGCACGAACAGCTTGCCGTCGTGCGCCAGGCCGTCCGACTCGAAGCCGAAGATGTGGCGCTTCTCCAGCAGGTATTTGACCGGCAGGCCGGCGCCGGTGCCGACCAGGATGGACAGCGGCACGGCGTACGGGCCGTGCCAGGCCCAGATCACCACCGCCTGGCAGCCGATGTTGACCGCCGTGGCGATCAGGGCGAACACCGCGTACAGCGCGGCAAGGCGGGCGCCGCCGCGCATCACAGCGCCCTCGCCAGCACGAACACGCCGGCCAGCAGCGCGCCGACCAGCCAGCTGACGCGGTCCTTGAGCGCGAACACGATGGGGTCGTCGTGCATCTGGCCGCGGTGGGCGATCAGCCAGGCGCGCGAGATCCAGTACAGCATCAGCGGGCAGGCCAGCCAGATCAGCGTCGGGTGCGCGTACAGCCGCGCCGTGCGCGCGTCCTGGATGTAGAACGCCAGCACCAGCACGGCGATGTAGCCGGCGTTGCTGCCCAGGCTGGAGACCAGCTCCAGGTCTTGCTGCACATAGCCGCGTCCGCGCAGCGGCTTGCTCTGGCCGGCCTGGCGGGCCGCGTGCAGCTCGCTGTAGCGCTTGATGAAGGCCAGGCTGAGGAAGACGAACATCGAGAACGACAGCAGCCAGAACGACAGCTCCACCGAGACCGCGAAGGCGCCGGCGACGATGCGCAGCGTGTATAGCGCGGCGAGCGAGAGCACGTCCACCACCGGGACCTGCTTGAGCCGGAACGAGTAGCCCAGCGTCAGCGCAAAATACACGGCCAGCGCGCCGATGAAGCGCGGCGGCAGCGCCAACGCGGCCAGCCCGGCCCCGGCCGCCAGCAGCAGCGGCCAGGCCAGCCAGCCCGCCGCCAGGCTCAGCTGGCCGGACGCGAACGGACGGCGGCGCTTGCGCGCGTGGTGGCGGTCGTCGCCGACGTCGACCAGGTCGTTGAGCAGGTAGACGCTGGACGCGGTCAGGCTGAACACCACCAGCCCCAGCAGCGCGTGCATGACGCTCAGCGCGTCGCCGTACTGGTGGGCCGCCAGCAGCGGCATCAGCACCAGCAGGTTCTTCAGCCACTGGTGGGGCCGCATGGCGCGCAGCAGGCCGGCCAGCGGCGACAGCCGGCCGTCGCCCATCACGCGGCCGAGGTTGCCATGCTGGCGGGCCGCCTCGATCAGCCGCGGCGAGCGGCTGACCACGTGGGCCCTGGCGGCGCCGCGCCAGATGGCCACGTCCGGCCAGTCGTTGCCGACGTATTCATAGCCGCGCTCGCCATAGCGGGCGACCAGCGCGTCGCGCTTGGCGTGCGACTTCAGGTTGGTGGCCGCGTCCGAGCCCAGCACCTCGTCGAACAGCCCCAGGTGGCCGGCCACGCCGTCGGCCAGCGTCTGGTGGCTGGCGGTGGCCAGCACCAGGCGGCGTCCGCGCTGCTTTTCCGCGCGCAGCCAGACCAGCAGTTCCTCGTTATACGGCAGCGACGCCACCTCCACCCGGGTGTCCTGCGCCAGGCGGGCCTTGAGCGTGGAGCGTCCGGCGGCCAGCCAGCCGAGCAGGCTGCCGGCACGCCACGGCTGTTCGATCAGAAAGCTGCTGGCGGTCTCGACCAGCAAGTCGGTCTTGATCAGTGTGCCGTCGAGGTCGACGACCAGGGGCAGGTCGTCGGCGCCGGACACATCGGGCGGGGGCATGGGGCGGCTCAGGGACATAAAGGGAGGGGGCGAAGCTTTAAAAATCCGGCAACCATAGCATTTTTGCAGCTAAATAACAACCAGCACTCCACTCCCCATGGAAACCGGGCGGAGCGTCAATGTTCCGGCACGTGGATGCTGGCCTTGATGTGCTTGAGGTGGCCGACGATGGTGAAGATCATCACCACCGGTCGGCCGGGACCGCGTCCAGGTTGCCGCCGGATACTGTTGCATTTTGTTGCATTTTGTTTAATTGAATCCTACAATGCCCTGCACTTATTCAAACAGCAACACTTTCTTTCGATGTGAAGGTCGGAGCCCATCAATGAATCCCAGGAGATATCCATGAAACAAACACCGCAATTTTGGCCCGCCGCGTGCAGCATGGCGTTGGCACTACTCTGCGCGGACGCCTCGGCCGGTGTCGATGTCACCGCATCGCTCGCCAATTTTCAGATTGGTGTGCTGGATCTGACCCCCGACGACGGACAGGCCGCAGGCTACAGAGAATGGAGCGGCGGCGCGGGCGTCTCCGCCACCATTTTCCGGGAGGCCGTCGTCTGGCATGGCAACGGGTCGAACTACACCGAACAATATCCGGCGGCGGGCGCCACCAGCAGTCTTGATGGCGGCATGTCGTCGGCGTATTTCAACGGCGGGCAGATGGGCGGATTTAAGATGGAGGCCCATATGAGCAACCAGTTCATCAGTCCGGTCGTGCACGCCTCGAACATCGATGGCCAAGGCACGGGCTCGGTGTCGCTGGAGGTTCAGCCTCACACGGCGATTACCGTCACCGGCCTGCTGTCCATGCGGGGAAGGCTGACCGACGTCGGGCCACTTGGGCCGGATGACACCCTGACCCCCTACGCCTCGTTCCAGTTCAGGGGTGACTATGTCTCCGCCCCCTGGTCCGCAATTGATGATCGGCTAGAGCTGAGCTTCGCGTCGGACCCGACATCGGCCGACCTGTCCAAGCAACTCAACTACAGTTTCGCGAACAATTCTGACAAGCGCACGACGCTGTTTCTGAGCTATTCGCTCCGTACCGGCATTTCTGCCGACACGCCTGCCGTCACGCCTCCGGTTCCCGAGCCCAGCAGCTACCTGATGCTGGGAGCGGGCATGCTGATGCTGGGCGCCGTCGCCCGGCGCCGCCGCCAGATCCGGGGTCGCTGACGCGTTGGCGGTCACGCTTGCGTGGCCGCCGACTTTTGGCCGGTGTCGATCGCATACCAGTCGACCTTGCGGGTGGCCACCATCAGCGCGGCCAGCACGGCGAACAGCAGCAGGCTGCCCAGCACCAGCGCGTTGTTCTCCGAGATCAGCAGGCCGTACAGCGCCGCGTACAGCAGCGCCAGGCCGGCGCCGAAGCCCATGCCGCGCCAGCGGCTGTGCAGCGCGTGGACCAGGTAGTAGGCGATCAGCACGATACAGGCGGCCCCGGCGATCACATACGCCACCACGAAGGGCAGGTGTTCGGACAGGCCCACCAGCAGCAGAAAGAACAGCGCCAGCGCCAGCCCCACCAGCAGATACTGGATCGGGTGGATCGCCAGCCGCTTGACCACCTCGAACACGAAGAAGGCGGCGAAGGTCAGCGTCACGAACAGCAGGCCGTACTTGGTGGCGCGGCTGGCCTGCGAGTAAATATTGACCGGCTCGATGAAGCCGATGTCGAACACGTCCAGCGCCTTGGTGCTCTCGCCGTCGGCCAGCGCGCTCAGTTGCTGCTGCGCGCGGCTGGCCATGGACGAGATGCGCCACACCGCATTGAAGCCGCCGGCGCCCACCGCGCGCGTCTCCGGCAGGAAGTCGCCGCCGAACTGCGGGTGCGGCCAGTTGGACTTGATGGCGTAGCGGTTGTTCTTCCCGACCGGCACGAAATACTGGTGCTCGATGCCGGCCAGGCCCAGCGTGAAGCTGAACGCCACCCGGGCGCCCTCCTTCAGGTCGGCCGCGGCCAGCTGCGCGTGCATGCCGGCCGGATAGCCCGGCAGGGCCGCGCCCTGCTCGAACTCCAGCTCGCGTCCGCCCCAGTTCAGGCGCGGGATATCGCGGATGCCGCGCACGTCCGACACGCCCAGCGCCACGTAAGGACGGCCGACGCTCAGGCGCGAGGCCGCGCTGTCGCGGCGCAGCTCGCTCAACGGCGGCAGCGTGAAGTCGCCGGCGAAGCGGTGCAGCCCGCTGTACACCAGCACCTGGTGGATGCCCCGGTAGCGGCGCTCGGTGTTGATGGCGCCGTCGAGCTGCAGATCGTTCGGATACACCAGCTTGCGGTGGCTGACGGTGCGCGTCGTGCGGCGGGCCTTGGGATCGGCGTCGTCGCCGGTCTCGATCTCCTCGCTGTAGGGGATCACCAGCACCGGCCCGACCACCACCTGCTCGCGCACCGAATCGTTGGCCACGCTCTGCACCGCCTGGTCGTGGAAGCGCAGGCGCTCGTCGATGGTGGACTGGATCAGCAGCAGCGCGATGCCGAGCACGATGGTCAGCCCGCCGATCGCCAGGAGTTTAAATAGGAGTTTCTTTTGCATGGCACTTCCCGTGGTTGAAATGCCACCAGTGTAGAAAGGCCTTGTGCGCTGACGATGCGTTCCGTGTGAAGTGCTAGAGCGTCAGTGGCAACGGCAGGCGCAGCTCGGCGCGGCAGCCGCCCTGCCCGCCGTTGGCGACGCTGACCGTGCCGCCGTGCAGCGCCGCCACCTCGCGCACGAAAGGCAGGCCCAGCCCGGTGCTCTTGGCGCCGTCCGGACGCGGCAGCGAGTAGAAGCGTTCGAACAGGCGCGCCGCCGCATAGTGCGGGATGCCCGGCCCGGCGTCGCTGACGGCGATGCACAGCGCGCCCGCGTCCACCGCCAGCGACAGGCCGACCGCGCTGCCGGGCGGCGCGAAATCGATCGCGTTGTCGAGCAGGTTGCCGATCGCCTGGCGCAGCAGCAGCGCGTCGGCGCGCAGGGTCGGCGCCGGCTCGGGCAGCGTCAGGCGCAGCGCCAGCCCGCGCTGGCGCAGGCGGCCGGCGGCGTCCGCCGCCCCCCGCCGCAACAGCGCCGCCGCGTCGACCGCCTCGGCCGCCTCCAGCCCCTGCTGCTGCTCGACCCGCACCAGCGCCAGCAGCTTGTCGATCAGCTGCTTCTGGCGCGCGTTCTGGCCCAGGATATTGTCGAGGAAGCGGCGGAAGTCCTGCGGCGGCATGTCCTCCGACAGCAGCTCGGCCGAGCCCTGGATGGCCGCGATCGGGCTCTTCAATTCGTGCGCCAGCGTGTGCATCAGCTGCTCGGCGTATTCCTTGCCCTCGAGCCGCGTGCGCATCGCGTGCAGCGCCCGGCCCAGCGTGCCGATCTCGTTGTCGCCCATCGGCGGCAGCACCGCCTTGCGGCCGGCCTCGACCTCGGAGACATAGTGCATCAGCTGGCGCAGCGCGCGCGCCAGCCACCACGCGAACGCCAGGCCGATCAGCAACGACACCGCCAGCAGGACGGCGCCGCGCTGCATGATCTTGCGCTGGCTGCGGTCGACAAAGGCCTGCACGCTCGACAGCGGCTTGGCCACCGTCAGCACGCCGGCGATGCGCTCGCCGTCGCGGATCGCGGCTGCCACGTACAGCACGGTGCTGCGGTCGTCGCCCGCCTCCGTGCGGGTACTGCGGGCGCCGTAGCGGCCGCGCAGCGTCAGGTAGACGTCGTTCCAGCGCGAGTAATCCTTGCCGGTGTCGCGGCCCTCGGAATCGTAGACCACCACGCCGCGCGCGTCGGTGATGTAGATCCGGTAATCGAGGCGGCGCTTGTGCACGCCGTTGATGATGACGTCGATATGGCGGCGCGCGTAGTCCTGCATCGCCTCCAGCCGCGCCGACGGCTGCGGCACGCCGGCGCGCATGCCGTCGGCCACCACCCCGGCCAGCAGCTCGGCGGTGTCGACCAGCGTGTCCTCCAGCGTCGAGCGCACGCCCGGCTTGACCTCGGCGACGAATACGTTCAGCAGGAACCACGCGGCCAGTCCGACGATCAGAAAATAGCCGAGCAGGATGCGCAGGCCGATCTTCATGCGGCCAGACTGTAGCCCATGCCGCGGTGGGTCAGGATGGGATCGGCGCCGGCGTCGATCAGGCGCAGCTTGGCGCGCAGCGACTTGACATGGGCGTCGACGGTGCGCTCCAGCGTGTCGGGGGCGTCGGTCCAGACGCGGTCCATCAGCTGCGCGCGCGACAGCACATGGGCGGGATGGTCCAGCAGCGCCTTGAGCAGCAGGTATTCGTAGCGGGTCAGCTCCAGCGGCCGGCCGTGGAACAGGATGCGCGCCTCGGCCGCGCGCAGCTCGAAGCGGCGCGGCATGGCGGCCGGCGCCGGCGGTGCTCCGCGCGGCTCCAGGCGGCGCAGGATGACGCGGATGCGCGCCACCAGCTCGCGCGGCGAGAACGGCTTGGTCACATAGTCGTCGGCGCCGATCTCCAGCCCGACCACGCGGTCGATCTCGTCGCTGCGGGCGGTGAGGAACAGGATGGGCACGTCGCTGAACTGGCGCAGCAGGCGGCACACCTCCAGCCCGCTGATGTCCGGCAAGCCGACGTCCAGCACCACCAGCGACGGCGCCGGCGCGACGCGCATCGCGGCCAGCGCCTGCTCGCCCAGCGTCACGTGCAGCGGGGCGAAGCCGTCGGTGCGCAGGGCGTAGCCGATGCTGTCGGCGATCGCCGGCTCATCCTCGACGATGAGGATGGTCCTAGTCATAAGGTTTCAGGAAGGTCATACGGCAGACTGTAACGCCGCCGCCGAGGGAAGTCCAGCGGGCGCCGGACGAAAAAAATCCAGGCACAGGGTGCCTGGATTTTCACACTACGGGTTCTAAGCGATCAGAACGAGTAGGAAGCGCTCGCGCCGAAGGTGTGGAACTGAACCGCCGGTGTGGTTGAGGGTGGCGCCGTGGTCGAAGCCCGACGCCTTGGTCTTGCCGCTGTTGACGGTTGTAGATCATGCCCAGCTTGCCGATGTTCTGGAAGTTCACGGTGTTGCCTGGTGCATATTTGTTGACCAGGGCCAGGTACTCGTTGTCAGCAGCGGAGCTCTGTCCACACGCAACAGTTGGCCGGCTGGCAGCGACGCCTCGCTCTTCAGAACGTCACCGATCGTACGAGTGCCGATTTCGTCCTTGCGCTCGATGTTGTAGTAGTCGAGTGCCAGGGTCCAGTTCTTGACCGGCTCGAACACCAGGCCCAGCGTGTACGAACGCGAGGTTTCCGGCTTCAGGTCGGGATTCGACTTGATGAAGCTCGGCACCGAGCCCTTGCACTCATTGCCCAGGAAGGTGTTGGACTGCGCCTTGGTCCGAGCTCGCCATTTCATACGATTCGCGACGCAGATCAGGGGTAAAGATGAATTATGAATATTCATACAAAAAACAATGAGGCCGGGCGTGCTCGCGGTTGCGAACAGGCCCGGCCCCATCATCGGCTGGCGGCGGAAGAACTGCTCCGCCGGCCGGCTTGAAAGCGATTATTGCAGCTTGATTTCGACGTCGACGCCAGCTGGCAGGTCCAGCTTCATCAGTGCGTCAACGGTCTTGTCGGTTGGGTCGACGATGTCCATCAGGCGCTGGTGGGTGCGGATCTCGAACTGGTCGCGCGAGGTCTTGTTGACGTGTGGCGAACGCAGAACGTCGAAACGCTGGATGCGGGTTGGCAGTGGGACTGGGCCCTTGACCACGGCGCCGGTGCGCTTGGCGGTGTCAACGATTTCCAGTGCGGACTGGTCGATCAGCTTGTAGTCGAAAGCCTTCAGGCGGATACGGATTTTTTGATTGGTAACGGACATGATATTTCCTCAAAAGAGCGAACTGACAACTATGTAGCGTCAGCAATATTTAAAAGAACGGTTTTCGTACAACAGGGCCGACATGGTATCACACCATATCGGCCCTGTTTCAATCACGCAAAATTAATTAAGCGATGATCTTGGCTACAACGCCTGCACCAACGGTACGGCCGCCTTCGCGGATTGCGAAGCGCAGACCTTCTTCCATCGCGATCGGGTTGATCAGCTTGACGGTGATCGACACGTTATCGCCTGGCATAACCATTTCTTTGTCCGCTGGCAGTTCGATCGAACCGGTCACGTCAGTCGTACGGAAGTAGAACTGTGGACGATAGTTGTTGAAGAACGGGGTGTGACGGCCGCCTTCGTCTTTCGACAGAACATAGATCTCGCCGGTGAAGTGGTTGTGTGGCTTGATCGAGCCTGGCTTGGCCAGAACTTGACCACGTTCCACGTCTTCACGCTTGGTGCCGCGCAGCAGCAGACCAACGTTGTCGCCAGCTTGACCCTGGTCCAGCAGCTTGCGGAACATTTCCACGCCGGTGCAGGTGGTCTTGACGGTGTCTTTGATGCCGACGATTTCGATCTCTTCGCCGACCTTGATGATGCCGCGCTCGATACGACCGGTCACAACGGTGCCGCGACCCGAGATCGAGAACACGTCTTCCACTGGCATCAGGAAGGCGCCGTCCACTGCGCGCTCTGGCGTAGGGATGTAGCTGTCCAGTGCTTCGGCCAGGGCCATGATGGCCTGCTCGCCCATTGGGCCGGTGTCGCCGTCCAGCGCCATACGGGCCGAACCTTTAACGATCGGCAGGTCGTCGCCTGGGAAGTCGTACTTCGACAGCAACTCGCGCACTTCCATTTCAACCAGTTCCAGCAGTTCTGCGTCGTCGACCAGGTCGCACTTGTTCAGGAACACGATGATGTATGGAACGCCAACTTGACGGGCCAGCAGGATGTGCTCGCGGGTCTGTGGCATTGGGCCGTCGGCTGCGGAGCAAACCAGGATCGCGCCGTCCATCTGTGCCGCGCCGGTGATCATGTTTTTGATGTAGTCGGCGTGGCCTGGGCAGTCAACGTGAGCGTAGTGACGGCCAGCGGTTTCGTATTCAACGTGTGCGGTGTTGATGGTGATGCCGCGTGCTTTTTCTTCTGGAGCAGCGTCGATCTGGTCGTAGGCTTTAGCTTCGCCGCCGAATTTCTTCGACAGAACGGTTGCGATCGCAGCGGTCAGGGTGGTCTTGCCGTGGTCGACGTGGCCGATGGTGCCGACGTTGACGTGCGGCTTGGTCCGTTCGAATTTCTCTTTTGCCATTTTATTCTTCCTTAGAACAATGTTTTAAATTTGCCGCCGGAGGATCTCCCCGGCGGCAATAGATACCAATTACTTAGCTTTAGCGGTAACGATCGCGTCGATAACGTGCTTAGGCGCTTCCGAGTAGTGCTTGAATTCCATCGTGTAGGTCGCACGGCCTTGCGTTGCGGAACGCAGGGTGGTCGAGTAACCGAACATTTCCGACAGAGGCACTTCAGCTTTGATGATCTTGCCACCGCCGCCTGGGATTTCGTCCATGCCCTGCACCATACCGCGGCGGGACGACAGGTCGCCCATCACGGTACCGGCGTAGTCTTCCGGCGTTTCCACTTCCACAGCCATCATCGGCTCCAGGATGACTGGCGACGCTTTGCGGCAGCCTTCCTTGAATGCCATCGAAGCGGCCATCTGGAACGCGTTTTCGTTCGAGTCCACGTCGTGGTACGAACCGAAGAACAGCGTGACCTTGACGTCGACCACTGGGTAGCCAGCCAGAACGCCGGTGTTCAGGGTGCCGCGCACGCCTTTTTCCACCGCAGGGATGTATTCGCGAGGAACGGTACCGCCCTTGATCGCGTCAACGAATTCGAAGCCCTTGCCTGGTTCTTGCGGTTCGATCTTCAGAACCACGTGACCGTATTGACCACGACCACCCGACTGCTTGACGAACTTGCCTTCGGATTCTTCGCAGGTCTTGCGGATCGTTTCGCGGTAGGCAACCTGTGGCTTGCCGACGGTCGCTTCCACGCCGAATTCGCGCTTCATACGGTCGACGATAATTTCCAGGTGCAGCTCGCCCATACCACCGATGATGGTCTGGCCCGACTCTTCGTCGGTCTTGACGCGGAACGAAGGATCTTCCTGAGCCAGACGGTTCAGTGCCAGACCCATTTTTTCCTGGTCGGCCTTGGTCTTTGGTTCCACAGCCTGTTGAATCACCGGCTCAGGGAAGACCATGCGCTCCAGCACGATGATCGAGGTCGGATCGCACAGGGTTTCGCCGGTGGTCACGTCTTTCAGACCAACCGCTGCGGCGATGTCGCCGGCGCGCACTTCTTTGATCTCTTCGCGCTGGTTGGCGTGCATCTGCAGAATACGACCCAGGCGCTCTTTACGGCCTTTGACCGAGTTGTACACGGTGTCGCCCGAATTGATGGCGCCCGAGTACACGCGGAAGAAGGCCAGCTGGCCGACGAACGGGTCGGTCATGATCTTGAATGCCAGCGCCGAGAATTTCTCCTCGTCCGATGCTTTACGGGTGGTTGGCTGTTCGTCCTCGTCGGTACCGCCGACGTCGTCGATGTCCAGTGGCGACGGCAGGTATTCGATGACCGCGTCCAGCATGGCCTGTACGCCCTTGTTCTTGAAGGCGGTACCGCACATCATTGGAACGATTTCCGAAGCGATGGTGCGTTCGCGCAGCGCTTTCTTGATCTCGGCTTCCGACAGGTCGCCTTCTTCCAGGTACTTGTTCATCAGGTCTTCCGACGCTTCAGCAGCGACTTCAACCATCTTCTCGCGCCACTCGGCGGCCGACTCTGCCAGCTCGGCAGGGATGTCGACGTAGTCGAACTTCATGCCCTGGGACGCTTCGTCCCAGATGATGGCTTTCATCTTGACCAGATCGATCACGCCCTTGAAGTTTTCTTCAGCGCCGATCGGGATCTGGATCAGGACCGGGTTCGCCTTCAGGCGAGCGCGCATCTGATCGTAGACCTTGAAGAAGTTGGCGCCGGTACGGTCCATCTTGTTGACGAAGGCCAGACGTGGCACTTTGTACTTGTTGGCCTGACGCCATACGGTTTCCGACTGAGGCTGTACACCGCCCACTGCGCAGTAAACCATGCAAGCGCCATCCAGCACGCGCATCGAGCGTTCAACTTCAATGGTGAAGTCAACGTGGCCCGGCGTGTCGATGATGTTGATGTGGTGCTCAGGGAAGTTGTTAGCCATACCCTTCCAGAAGCAGGTGGTCGCTGCCGAGGTAATGGTAATGCCGCGCTCTTGTTCCTGCTCCATCCAGTCCATGGTGGCGGCGCCATCGTGAACTTCACCGATCTTGTGGTTCACGCCCGTGTAGAACAGAACGCGCTCGGTGGTGGTGGTCTTACCTGCATCGATGTGAGCGGAGATACCGATATTGCGGTAGCGCTCGATGGGGGTCTTGCGGGCCATAATTAATCCTAAATCGTTTAATGGACAAAACCGAGCGCCATTTTTGCTGACAAAAATGAGCCCGGCCTCGAACAACGGATAACAGCCAGGCCACGACGGGCCTGGCCGATTTTATTAGAAGCGGAAGTGCGAGAACGCCTTGTTCGCTTCAGCCATGCGGTGAACTTCGTCACGCTTCTTCATTGCACCGCCACGGCCTTCAGCCGCTTCCATCAGCTCACCGCCGAGGCGTTGTGGCATGGATTTTTCGCTGCGCTTGTTGGCAGCTTCACGCAGCCAACGCATGGACAGAGCCATACGACGCACTGGGCGCACTTCGACCGGCACCTGGTAGTTTGCACCACCGACGCGACGGGATTTGACTTCAACCAGTGGCTTGGCGTTGTTGATCGCGGTAGCGAACACTTCCAGCGGGTCTTTGCCCGACTTGGCGGCGATGTGCTCGAAGGCACCGTAGATGATGTTTTCTGCGACCGATTTTTTACCGGACAGCATCAGAACGTTCACGAACTTGGCGACATCCGTGTTGCCGAATTTTGGATCCGGCAGAATCTCGCGCTTGGGTACTTCACGACGACGTGGCATATCAATTCCTTTCAATCTTCAGTTGAGGTGCGCAGATATGGGATTCGCACTCTCGCGGAGGGCCATCATAGCCATCCACTTACTCGACCACTGCGGTCGATTACATTCACTTAGTTAGCTGCCACTGAGCGAAAACTTTTAATGCAGATTACTTCTTGGCTTGCTTGGCACGCTTGGTACCGTATTTCGAGCGAGCTTGCTTACGGTCTTTAACGCCCTGGGTATCCAGTGCACCGCGAACCATGTGGTAACGCACACCTGGCAAGTCTTTTACACGACCGCCGCGCAGCAGAACAACGCTGTGCTCTTGCAGGTTGTGGCCTTCACCGCCGATGTACGAAATGACTTCGAAACCGTTGGTCAGACGCACTTTGGCCACTTTACGCAGAGCCGAGTTAGGCTTCTTAGGAGTGGTGGTGTACACACGGGTGCAAACACCGCGCTTTTGCGGGCTGTTTTCCAGCGCCGGCGATTTGCTTTTCACGGTCAGGGCGACGCGTGGATTGCGAATCAGTTGATTGATGGTTGGCATCGTTATAAACCCAACAAAATTACAACATTAATAACCCGGACAGCTGTCCGGCGACTAAAACCTCGTCCCTATCTACGGACACAACGGAGGCGCGAATAGCCACTCGCATGGAGCGGCCTGAAACAGCGTATACGATGTGCAGAATAAATTGAGAACTCGCGAGTATAGACGTGGTTGGGACACCAGTCAATCTATTTCGCGGCGGAATGCGGCCCCGGCGGGTACGCAAACACTAGCTGAAAGGTCAGGAAACACTTGATAATAGCAGACTGTCTCTCATTATCCGTCCCTATGCGATCTTTGCTGCGCCCCGCCCCGTTGTTTGTCCTTGCCAGCTACCTGCTGCTGTCGCTGGTGCCGTGCGTACCGCTGCTGCTGGGACGGCAGGTGCCGGAGCTGGGCCGCATCCTGCTGGTCGAGCTGCTGACCTGGGCCGCCGTGTGGGGCGTGCTGCAGCGCCCGGCCTGGTTCCACTGGCTGCTGATCCCGGCCTTCCTGGCGATGCCGACCGAGATCTACCTGTTCATCTACTACGGCCAGGGCATCTCCACCCACCACCTGGGCATCATCGCCGAGACCAGCCCCAGGGAGGCGCTGGAATTCCTCGGCCGCAAAGTGTGGCTGATGGGCGCGGTGATGCTGGCCGTGATCGCCTGGTGGATCGCCGTGCAGGCGGCCGCGCGCCGCAGCCCCACTCTGGCCTGGCGCGGCAAGTCGCGCTGGATCGCGCTGCTGGTGTTGGCGGCCATCGCCGCGCTGTGGCTCTACGGCTGGGAGTTCGGCGTGCGCGCCAAGCCGGCGCAGAAGGCCGCGCCGGTGGCGGCGTCCAAGGCGGCCAGCAGCAGGCCGGCCGGCTCGGCGCTCAGCCAGGTCGGCATCACCGCCTCGGTCGGCGCCAGCGATGCCTCGGACAGCGACGACGCGTCCGCCGAGGAAGAGGAAGACGCCGAAGAGGACAGCTCGCCCGAACACGCCGCCATCGCCGGCGCCAGCCGCACCGGCTGGGCGCTGGCGCAGCTGCCGTGGTGGGCGCGCTCGCCGCTGGGCTTCGACGACTTCGCCTCGTCGTGGCCGTTCGGCCTGACCGCGCGCGGCGTCGACTTTTATAAAGAACGCGAATACCTGGCCGACCTGGGCCGGCGCAGCGGCAGCTTCACCTTCAAGGCGCACCAACCCGAGAAGAACGACACGCCGGAAATCGTCATCATGGTGATCGGCGAATCTTCGCGCTATGACCGCTGGGGCATCAACGGCTACCAGCGCGACACCACCCCGCTGCTCAAGCAGGAAGCCAACCTGGTCACACTGCCGGACGTGATCACGGCGGTGTCGGCCACGCGGCTGTCGGTGCCGGTGATCATCTCGCGCAAGCCTTCGATGCAGAGCCTGAAGGACGGCTTCTCGGAAAAATCCTTCCTGACCGCCTATAAAGAAGCCGGCTTCAAGACATGGTGGCTGTCCAACCAGATATCGTTCGGCCAGTTCGACACGCCGGTTTCGGTGTTCGCCAAGGAGGCGGACGTGATCCAGTTCATGAACCTGGGCGGCTTCACCAACAACTCCAACTTCGACCAGATCCTGCTGGAGCCCCTGCAGCACGCCATCGCCGACCCGGCGCCGAAAAAGCTGATCGTGCTGCACACGCTGGGCAACCACTGGAACTACAGCCAGCGCTATCCGAAGGAATTCGACAAATGGCAGCCGTCGCTGTTCGGGGTCGACAAGCCGGTCTACACCGACACCAAGATCAAGCCGCAGCTCAACAACAGCTACGACAATTCCATCCTCTACACCGACTGGTTCCTGTCGCAGGTGATCCACCAGTTGAAGGACACGCAGCAATTGAGCTCGATGGTCTACGTGGCCGACCACGGCCAGACGCTGTACGACAACAGCTGCAACCTCGCCTTCCACGGCCACAACACGCAGTTCGAATTCCATGTGCCGGCGATGGTGTGGTACTCGGACGAATACAAGACGCGTTATCCGGAGAAGGTGAAACAGCTGGTGCGCCACCGCAAGGCGCGGCTGGCGACGGAGAACATCTTCCACACGCTGCTGGACCTGGGCGACATCCAGTACGACGACGAGCGACTGGAATGGAGCTTCATCAACAAGCAGTTCAAGCAGCACAAGCGCTACGTCGACAGCTACGGCTGGAGCAACTACGACAACGCCAGCTTCAAGGGCGACTGCCGCGAGGTGATCGACAAGGGCAAGCCGCTGAAGCAGGAGAAGTGATGGGCATCCGCATCGCCGCTGCGCAGTCGCCGTCCATCGCGGGCGACATCGAGGCCAACGTCCGCATCCACTTGCGCTTCGTCGAAGCCGCGCAGGCGCAGGGCGTGGAGCTGCTGCTGTTTCCCGAGCTGTCGCTATGCGGCTATGAACTGCCGCTGCTTCGCGACTGCCTGCTGACGCCGGACGACGCGCGCCTGGCACCGCTGCGCAACGCCGCCATGGCGACCGGCATGCGCATCATCGCCGGCGCCCCGCTGGCCGGCGATGGCGACGCCCTGCCCTACATCGCCGCGTTCAGCTTCCTGCCCGATGGCACGGCCACCGTCTACCGCAAGCAGTATCTGCATCCAGGCGAAGAACTGTATGCGCGGCCTGGGCCGATGGGCGCGCATTGCCAGGAGCTGGGTGGGCAGCGCTACGCCCAGGCGATCTGCGCCGACGCCACGCATTACCAGCACGCGGCGGATGCGGCGGCGGACGGCGCATCGATCTATCTGGCGGGAGTGCTGATTTCCGAAGCGGGTTACGCGAACGACGCCGCCAAGCTGCAGCGCTACGCCAACGACTTCGGCATGGGCGTGCTGATGGCGAATCACGCCGCGCCGTCGGGCGGCTATGCGGCTGCGGGCCGCAGCGCCTGGTGGACTGCGGGCGGCGTGTTATCTGCGGAGGTGACGGGGCCGGGCAGCGCCCTGCTGGTCGTCGACAGGGCGGGCAACGCGCACGTTGTCGCGCCAATCGGGATGTGACGCTTGGCGGAAGCGCTTATTTCGTATGGTAGGTGAGTGGACGTTGCATCACGGCCCCTGCTCCAACGCGATTTGCAGAGAGGCGCTCTCGGCGTCTTCGCGAGACAGGTTGATGACGGGACTTCCATTCTGATTTAAGGACTTGTCGAGGGAATACCTCCATGCCAAATGGTCACTTCCGCTTTTTTTCGGAAGGCCCAACTTCTTTACGACTAACGCCTTCATCGCCGGAAAACGGTCTGCCGAAAAGTCCACGACGATCGACATCATGTAGTTCGGCAGCGGCTCGCCCAGTCCCTCGCGGGAGTCCACGCTGATTGCCGTGATGCCGGATTCCGGCGAGCACGTATATTCCCGAACTATCATCGGCTTCCGGGCTTTGTCGCGCACCCTCGTGCAATAGGGCGCGACGAGGCTGTCGAGTTCCGAGCTCTTCAAGCGAAACGTCTTGTAGTCGGCCAGGGCGCCGATCACGATGTCGAGCGGCGCCGCACACGCCATTTGCGCCGCACCGGCGGCCGATATCAAAAGCGTCGCGGCGCGCAGCGACTTGAATAAGCTGAAATTCAATCTTCCTCCAATCATGGTGTCCGCCGTTTCTGCCCCTCCAGCCAGGCGGCCGGCAGCCTGGCAAGCAAGGGATCGTTAGCCTTCAGATTGCGCCAGCGCTTGCCGCCATCGTCCGAATATACCAGCAGATGCGGACTGGGGCCGTCGCCTTGCGGCAGCGCGGCCGCTAGCCAGATCTCGCGCTCGTTGGTCACGTGGGCGCTGACCAGCGACGACAGGCCCGCCGGCAGGCTCACCTTGCGCCAGTGGCGGCCATCGCGCGAACGCAGCAGCGTCTGCTCGACCGAGCCGGCGATCCACCAGCCTCCGCGCTCGGAACGCGCCAGTTCGACCAGCAAATCCGGGTTGCCCAGCCGCTGCGGCGCCACCACCCGGCAGCGGGCGATGTCGATCCGCTCGACCAGGTAGTCGGCCACCGCGCCATCCGCGCCGAAGCGCGTCACCAGCACCAGCAATGTGCCGCTCGCGCTGGCAAGGACCAGATTCGCATCTTTCAGCGCATCGAGCGCACTCTTCTTCGCGTCGAGATGGAGCTGCCGCGGCGACAGGCGGCACTCCTTGCCGCCACGCCGGAAGCGATAGCGCTCATCCAGCACCGCCACCTCCACGCCGTGCGGCAACGCCAGCGCGGCATCCGCGCGCGACACCACGCGGCCGGTGGCGCTATCGATCACCGTGCCACCGGCGTAGATGCGCCCGGCCTCGTCAAGCGACAGCGCCGGCCAGGATCTGCCTCCAGGCAGGATGTCCACAGCGATGGCAGGCTGCGCATGGATCACAATCCGATATTGGTCCTCGCTGACACTGGTCGCGCCGAGGCGGTAGTCGAAGGCATTCACACCGGCCAGTGCGGAATGCGCCAGGAACAAGCCAGCCACGAATATGCCCGGAAGTTTCATCGGCACTCCTATGGCGTCTTTAGCGACGACACCACCAGCACCGACAAGCCGCGATTGGCATTGCTCACCTCACCGGATACGCTGGCCGTCAATCCAGGATTGGCCAGTCCGCACACCAGCGACACGGCGGGATGCGCCTGCTGCCAGTTGGCCTGCGGCTGCGTGACCGCCAGCCGCACATCGCGCATCAGCATGAACGCCAACGGGATCTCATAGCGCTCGACCATCACTTGCACCGGCTCGCCGGTCGTTTGGCGCAAGCGGCGGCGGATCGCGTCGGGATTGCCGCAGTGCTGCAGCACCGCCTGGCCGAACGCCGGCGAGTCGAGCTCGGTCAGCGAAAATTGCGGCAGCGCGCGGTATCGCACCTCGACCGCCGCCGACGCATGCGGCGCAATGGCGGCGTTCCATGAATAGGCCACGTAGCCCTGCCATTGCTCGAAGCGCAGTCCTTGCACCGTCGGCAGCCTGGCCAGCTTCTTGGCGTCGGCCTGAAGGTCGGGCAACGGCGCCAGGCCGGCCCGGGCCAACTCACGGGTGATGTCGCGCCCCATGAAGTAGCCGCGCCGGTAAACGGCCGGTTTCATCGCATGGCCATTGAAACTGGCGCCGACATCGGAAAACGATTTATCCTGATGCTCCTCGCCCTCGCCGAGCACCGTGAATTGTGGCGTGCTGGCGTACCAGCCGATCTGCGAGGCGCGCGCCTCGCCGTTCCGCAGCGTGGTCAGGATGGACACTTCCCGGCCATCGAGCTTGACGGCGATCTGCTCAACGACGGCCTTGCCGGCTTCCAGTCCCAGTTTCAACGGCACCGCGTTTTCATCCTCATACGCGGCGGCGCTTGCACACACGATAAGGGCGGCAAGCAAGGCGGGCCGTGCCAGGACGGGGGATTTCACTCAGCGCAGCGCCAGTTGGCTGCCGGTGCGGCGCGCGGCAGGCACCGCGCCCTCGTTGATCTTGAACACGCTGACGGTCTGCTGCAATTGGCTGGCCTGGTCCTGCAAGGACTGGGTCGCGGCGGCCGCCTCCTCCACCAGCGCGGCGTTCTGCTGCGTCACCTGATCCATCTGGGCCACCGCCTGGTTGACCTGGTCGATGCCCTCGCTCTGCTCGCGGCTGGCGGTGGCGATCTCGCCGACGATCTGCGTCACCTGATGGACATTGCCAACCAGCGTGGTCATGGTGGTGCCGGCCTGCTCCACCAGCGTGGTGCCGAGCTGGATCTTCCGCACCGAATCGTCGATCAGCACCTTGATCTCCTTGGCGGCGGAGGCCGAGCGCTGCGCCAGGTTGCGCACCTCGGTGGCGACCACCGCGAAGCCGCGGCCCTGCTCGCCGGCACGGGCCGCCTCGACCGCCGCGTTCAGCGCCAGGATATTGGTCTGGAAGGCGATGCCGTCGATCACGCCGGTGATGTCGACAATCTTACGCGAGGCGTCGTTGATGTCGTTCATGGTGGAGACCACCTGCTGCATCACCTCGCCGCCCTGGGCCGCCGTGTTGGACGCGCCCTCCACCAGCGAGCGCGCGTGCTGCGCGTTCTCGGAGTTTTGCCGGACGGTGCTGGTCAGCTCCTCGATCGAGGCGGCGGTTTCCTCCAGCGAGCTGGCCTGCGTCTCGGTGCGCGCGGACAGTTCCATATTGCCCGCCGCCAGTTCCTGCGAGCCGGAATTGATCACCGCCGCGCCGTTGCGCACGCGCGACACGGTCGACAGCAGGTCGCCCTGCATGCGCTGGATGGCCTTGAGCAGGCGCTGGATCTCGTTGTCGCCCGATGCCTCGATGATGGCGGTCAGGTCGCCGCTGGCCACGCGGTCGAGCTGCTCGACGGCGCCCTCCAGCGGCAGCAGCACGGTCGAGCGCAACATCAGGTGGGTGGCGGCGACCACGCCCAGCGCGATCAGCAAGCCCAGCGCCACCAGCCACATGACGATGCCGTATTCGCTGGCGCGCTTCTCGGCCAGGGCCGTGACCTGCTCATCGCCCAGCTTCTGGAATTTCTCCAGCGCCGCCGAGAAGGCCGCGCCCACCGGCGTCAGCTCCTTGGAGTTGATGGCCGAGTAGGCCGCCGTATCGTCCTTGACCAGCGCGTCGGCAGCGCGGTCCAGCACCGCCGACAGCTTGCGGCCCGATTCGAGCAGATCCTTCTTCAACTGCGCATCCTGGCCGGGGAAGGCCGGCGCCTTTTCGAACTTGTCGAGGAAGTCCAGCGTGCGCTGGTAGGATTTCTTGGCGCTGCCCAGCGCGGAATCGCGCTCGGTCTTGTTGTCGCTTTCCTTCAGTGCGGAATAGCCGCGCGTCAGGGCCGAGCGGGTGCGCGTGGTGTCCTTGTAGGCATCGTTGATGGTGATGATCTGCGAGGAGATCGCGTGCACCTCCGCGATCGACCTGTTGGACTGCTGCAGCGCGAAGATGCCCAGTCCTGCACCGGCGAGCAACATCGCAGTAAACAACACCAGCACGCCCAGCAAGCTCGCCCGCACAGTAACCTTATTCATCCCGCCTCCAAAGATTGATATTTCCAATTGACAATACTATATCAAATTTTAAAGTTTTCTGATCCGGGGGGGGCGCCGGCCTCAGGCCGGTTTATGCACCATCAGCCAGTACACCACCAGCAAACCGGCGAAGGCCGGGAAGCCAAGCGCGGTCCAAATTTTTTCGTAACGCCAGTAGCGCGCCGGCAGCGCCTCGCCGCAACGCGCCGCGTGAACCGCCATGTCGCGCATCCGCAGCTGCAGCCAGACCACCGGCAGCCAGCAGGCGCCGGCCAGCAGGTACAGCGCCATCGACCACACGATCCAGGTCGCGGTGAACGGGAAGCCCGCCAGGTGGACCATCCACAGCCCGGACAAGGGCTGGATGACGACCGCCGGTGTGGTGAACCACCAGTCGGCCCTGGCGACCAGCCGCGTCACCACCGCCATCGCCTGCACGTTGCCGCTGCGGTTGACGAAGAACATGTAGAACGCCGTGCCGAAGCCGGTGCCGAACATCAGGGTGGCCGACAGGATGTGCAGCCATTTGATCGCGAGGTAGTCCATTATTTGCTCACTCTCCACATCAACAACATCAACGCCAGCAAGGGCAGGTTCTTGCTCAGCGGGCCAAACGGATGCAGCCAGAACTCCGGCAGGCACACGCTCATGATGACGGTGTAGCCGCCGGCCAGCGCCAGCTGCGCCGCCCACAGCCAGCGGCGCGGCCGCAGCAACAGCAGCGCGCCCACGGCGGCGTCCATGAAGCTGGCCGCCAGCAGCATCGGCTCCCGCAAGCCGGCCGGCACCCCGCAGGCCGCCAGCCATGACATGCTTTGCGCATGCGGCCAGCCGAACCACGAGACCCAGGCGGTGATTAGCCAAAGCAGCGCGACCGTCATCGTGATCAGCGGCGCGGCCCAACTCCAGACGGCGCCGATGCGCTGCGCTGGCCGCGCGAAGCGCGCCGGATCGCGCAGCGGGCGGCCCAGCATCGCGACGACGGGAGCCGCGTCGGCCGTGTTGCCGCCGTCGGCGCTTTGTTCCAGCATGCGCAGCGAGTCCGGCGTCAGCGCGCTCGATGGCATCCTTGCCGCCACGCGCGCGGCCATCCGCGCCAGCGGCATCGACAGGTCCAGCACCAGTGACGGCGCGGACCGCATGCCGCCGCGCAGTGCGCCGAGGTAGCCGGCCAGCGTCATCGCGCGTGGGCCGACTGCTGCCAGCTCACGCGGCGCCTCGCCGATTGCGGCCATCTCGTGCGGCGCCTCGCCGCCCGCCATCGCCAGCCGGGCGATCAGCGCCGCCAGGTCGTCGATGTGGATCGGCTGTACCTTGGCCTCATGCGCCATCGGCAGCATCAGCAACGGCAAGGTCGCCAGCGCGCGGAACAGGACACTGCTGGCGCCGTCCTCGCCATACACCAGCGAGGGCCGGACGATGGTGGCGCTGAGCGTGCGCGCCAGCAGATCGGCATCCGCCGCACCTTTGCTGCACCAGTAGGCGGTCACCGCGTCCGGATGGCTGCCGAGCGCGGACAGCTGCACCACGCGCCGCACGCCGAGGCGCTCGCAAGCGCCGAACAACGCGACAGGGGCGGCGCGGTGCAGCAGGTCGAAATCGCCGGCTTGTTCCTCGCGGAGGATGCCGACGCAATTGACCACCGCATCCACACCGGCCAACAACGGCAGCCAGTCGTCTTCGCTAGTCATGCGGCCGAAGTCGATCTCGATCCAATCATCTGGATGCTCATCTTGCGGACGATGGCGACTGGCGCCGGTCGTCGTGCAGCCGGCGGCGCGCAAGGCCCGCAGCGCATGGCTGCCGACCAGGCCTGTCGCGCCAAGTACCAATGCTTTCATGTCATCCTCCAATCAGGCCAGGCTGCGCAGCGCGCCTTCCAGCTGCGGATGGCGGAACGCGTAGCCGCTGGCCAGCAGCCGCTCGGGCGCGACGCGCTGGCCCTCCAGCAGCAGGTCGGCCTGCTCGCCCAGCATCAGGCGCATCGGCCAGCCCGGCGTGGGGAAGCCATATGGACGATGCAGCACGGCCGCCGCCACGCGGTTGAACCGCGCTTGCGTGAGGCTCTCCGGCGCCGTGAAGTTGAAGACGCCCTCCTCGCCCGAGCTGCACAGGTGGGCGATGCCGCCGATGACATCGTCCACGTGGATCCACGACAGCCATTGCGTGCCGCCGCCCAGCGGACCGCCCAGTCCCAGCTTGATGGGCAACAGCATCATCGGCAGCGCGCCCTGCGTGCCCAGCACCAGCCCGAAGCGCGTACAGGCCACGCGCACGCCGTGGGCCGCCGCGCCTTGCGCCGCCTGCTCCCATTCCCGGCACAGGTCGGACATGAACATGGGTTGCGGGCCGTCGTTTTCCGTCAACACGGTATCGTCTCCGCGCCGCTGCGTGCCGTAGTAGCCGATCGCGGAGGCCGATATCAACTGCGCCGGCTTGTGCTCGGCCGCGGCGATCCAGGCCACCAGATTGTTCGTCAATGCGACGCGGCTGGCGCGCAGCGCGGCACGGCGTGCGGCTGTCCAGCGCCAGCCCAGGATGCGCGCGCCGGCCAGGTTGATCACGACATCGATGCGGCGCGACGCCGGCAATTGCGCCATGCTGTCCACGCAATCGACGCGGCCGTCGAACAGCCACGCGGCTTGCCGCACCTGACGGGTCAGCACCGTCACGCGATGGCCGTCGCGCAGCAGGGCGCGCACCAGGCGCTGGCCGATAAAGCCGGTGGCGCCGGTCACCAGGAAGCTGCGCTCCGGCGCGCCGAAACCCGGCTCCGGCGCGGCGCCGTCGCGCAGCGCCAGCTTGCCGATGGCCCTGGCGGCAAACGCGTCGCGCATGCCGGACAGGCCGACGCCCACGCCGCACAACGCCAGGAACACGCTCAACGCGCCTTGCGGTTGCCAGGCCAGCGCGGTCGGCATCGCCCACCACGCGGGTGTGTTCAACGCCAGCAGCGCGATGAAGGCGCCGCCGTTCATCGCCAGCACGGTGTGGGTCACGCGCTCGGTGGCCGGCAGCAGGCGGGTGCGGTCCTCCACCACGAAGTCCCACAGGGTCAGCACGATCTCGACCGAGAACACGGCCAGCAGCACCAAGGCCCACGCGCCGTGGAACGCCCAGCCGGCAAGGCCGATGAACAAGGCGCTGTAGATCAGTGCGCGCACGGCGTGGATGGACAGCTCGCGCCGGGCCGTGGCGCGGCCGGGCAGCGCCTCGGTCAGCTCGTGGTGGTACAGGGTGTCGAACGCGCCAAGGCAGCCCTGGGCGGCCATGAGCTGCAGCGCTATCAGATGGGTATTCATGCTGTCACCTCGCGAAATACGCCTGCTTGTGTGAATGTGGTGCCGAACAGCGCATGCCGGATCTCGATGCGGATGTCGAACTGGTTGGCGCTGTTGTTGCGGTGGCAGAGGAAGGTCTTGCCCGGCGTGAGCACGCCCGGCAGCGGTATGCGCACGCCCAGCACCTCCCAGAAATAGCCGTCGCTTTCGAAGTGCAGGTTGCCGTCGCGGACGTCCAACAGCAGCTTCATGCCCAGGCCCATGCCGACGTATTCGAGCACTTCGCCCTTGCTGCTCTCGGCCATGAAGGAGGTGAACATGACCGGCTTGCGGCCGTTGAGCCGGTAGATGCGCTGCTTGAAGATCGAGGCGCAATCGGGCTTGGAGTAGACCTGGATGTCGACCGGGAAGTCGGCGTCGTTGTAGGGCATCAGCGCGCCCTGGATCAGCGGCATGGTCAGGTAGCCCAGCAGCCTTCCGACGCGCGAGCACGTCAGCTCGGACAGGCTGCCGCTGTAGTTGAGCGGCTTGCCCGGCAGCGGATTCTTGTCGAAGCGCGCCTGGATGTCGGGATGCAGCCGGCGCCATTCCGGCCCCAGGATTTTCTTGAACAGCTCACCTTCGGAGGGAATCATCATGATATTGCCCTTGTATGTTTGAATGCCAGGTCGTGCCTGCACAACCACAACAGCGGCGGCAGCATGACCGCCAGCGCCGACATATCAATCCACAGGTTGATCCAGCAATGCGCGCGCGCCGAGATCAACATGTCCTGTGGCGCCCACACCAGCAGGCCGGCGATGAGCATGAACCAGGCGAAGGCGTTGCGTTGCTTGTCGCCGATGACCGCCAGGCCGGCCATCCAGATCGCCGCCGCCTGCACCGTCGGGCCGAACAGCGAGATCCACCACACGTGCAGCGCCTGGCCGGCGGCCGGGGCCTCCGCGCCAAAGAAAAATTCTTCGATGCCGCGACGGTAAGCGCCGCCGATGGCCGCGCCCGCACACAGCGGCAGCAACACGCCCACCAGCAAGTGCACCGCCACCGTCGCGTAGATCCACCGCACCAGCCAGGTTCTCGTTCTCATGACTCCATCCGTAATTTCTGTAAAAACAGAAATAGAAAGTGAAAAAAATCAGCGCAATGGGTGTTTATAGGCGCACACGCCATCGGCGCAGGCGGGCCGGCCCAGCCAGCCGGAGATGCGATAGCGGTTACGGGCGAAGCCGCGATACAGCGCGGCAAACAATGGCCTCAGCCAGCGCACGCGCAACGGCGCCACCATCCAGCCGCGTCCGACCAGCGTATAGGCGGCCAGCAAGCTATCGATGCCGACCAGCAGACGCCCATCGGTGCTCTGCGCGTGCATTTCGGTCTCCAGCGCGTGCATGCTGACGCCCGGCGGCGGCACAAAGTCCGGGGCGGCGATATCCACGAACGCCAGGCGGCGCGCGCGGTCCCAGCCGCGCAGACGGGAGACTTCGACGCGGCAAAAGCCGCAGCTGCCGTCGTAGTACAGCGTCAGCGTGTCCATGTCAGTCTCCGCCCAGCAGCCGCGCCACCTTGCCGCCCATCTTCAGGAAGCGCTGCATGGTGGCGGGCGGCAGGTGCTTGTAGTCGCCGTAGGTAGCGGTCAGCATTTCGAGGAAGTCCAGCACCTGGTCCATCTTGACCTTGGTGGCCTGCTCCAGCGCCGGATCGTTTTCAGCCTCGGCCGCGCATTCGCGCAGCACGGCCAGCGTGGGATCGATCTCGCGCTTCTTGCGCTCCTCGACGATGACGCGGAAGATTTCCCACACGTCCTGCAGGGCGACGAAGTGGTCGCGGCGGTCGCCGGCCACGTGGCTGATACGCACCAGCCCCCAGCCCTGCAGCTCCTTCAAGCTGTTGCTGACGTTGGAGCGCGCCACGCCCAGCGTGTCGGCGATCTCCTCGGCCGGCAGCGGGCGGTTGGACAGGAACAGCAGCGCGTGGATCTGCGCCACCGTGCGGTTGACGCCCCAGCGCGTGCCCATCTCTCCCCAGTGCAGGATGTACTTCTGGATGGTCGGCGCGAGCGTCATGGCATTTCCTTAATTTCTGTCGTTACAGAAATAATAGAACTACACGCCGCAAAAGTCAAAGACTATTCCGGATGCCCTCGCAGTCGGTCGGATGCGCCATGTAGTCGCTGAGCCAGTCGTACACGCGGTTGGCCTTGGCCGAGATGACGGCGTCGAAGCCGCGCGCGGCCAGCAGGGCGATGCCGTTGGTCTCGCGCAGCACGCCCGGCGCCACCCGCAGGCCCTCGCCCACGCGGCCCACGCACCACGGCGTCAGGCGCGCCTCCAGCAGCGGCGCCAGCACCAGGTTGTGCGAGGACACGATCACCGTGCCCCGCTGCGACAGCGTGTGCAGCACCGCCGCCGCCGCCGAGATCGATTCCAGGTGGTTGGTGCCGCGGAAGATCTCGTCGATGATGAACACCGCCGGCGCCCGCTCGGCCAGCGCCAGCAGCTCGTGCGCCCGGCGCAGCTCGGCGATGTACAGGCTCTCGCCGCCCTCCAGCGCATCCTCGCTCTGCATGCTGGAGTACACCGGCAGCTGCGGCGTGACGGCCCGCTCCGCGTAGCAGAAGCCGAAGGCGCGGGCGACGATCAGGTTCAGGCCCACCGTGCGCAGCAGCGTGCTCTTGCCGATGCCGTTCTGCCCGGAGATAAAGGCGCCCCGCCCCGCCAGCGCGAACGACAGCGGCTCGGCCCGCGCCAGCAGCGGATGCACCACTTGCTCCAGCGTGAGCTCGCCGCCCTGTTGCGCCCAGCAGTGGCGCGGCGTCTGCGCCAGGTGCCGCGCCAGCGCCAGGTCGGCCTCCAGCGCCGCCACGCGACGGAAGCTGGCGCGCAGCAGGTCGATATGGGTCCGCACCGCGTCGCGGCTGGCGAAGTGGTGGCGCACATTCATTTGCCACAGCCAGTCGCGGTACTCGCGCACGCCGGGCAGGTTGCCGGCCGCCGACTGGCTGAGCCGGGAATTGAGCTTGCCGGCCTGCGCGGCGTCGTCGCGCAAATCGGCCGTCAGCGGATCGTCCAGCGCGGCCAGCAGGCCGTGGCTGCGCAGCAGTTGCTGCAGCGTCGCGCGGACGCGGTCCCATTCCTCGATCGCTTCGTGGTGGAGCACCTGCACCGCCAGCGACGCCATCCACAGCGCCACGACCACGCCCCACAGCACCACCACGCCGGTGACCAGCGCCAGCACCACCGACAGCAGCAGCGCCGGCGCCAGCCACGGCAGCAACGCCACCCAGCGCGGCGACGGCGCCAGCGGCGCGCCGAACAGGGTTGCGCTGACCTCGCGGTCGGCGCGGCGCAGGCCGGTGCAGGCCGCGTGCAGGCGTTGCCGCTGTCCGGCGTCCTGCGCCAGTGTCCGCACCCGGACGGCGGACGCGGCCACGCCGCCGCCATCCGCGTGCAGGCGCCGGTGCAGCTCCTGCTGGCCGAAGATGCTGGTCTCGCGCGCCAGCAGCGCGCTGTATTGCGGCAGCAGCATGTCGTCCCAGGTCTGCGCGTCCAGCACGCTGTCGTGCGCGTGGGCGGTGCGCCGGTACAGCGCGACGTCGCTGGCGACAAAGGGGTAGTCGGCGACCGGCGCTTCGGCGGGCAGCAGCAGGCGGGACAGACGGTCGAACAAGCTCATGCGGTTCTCGGTTGGGGCGACAGTACGCCACATGGTCACGCTTGCCGTTTTATCAAGTGCGGCCGGACAGGCGGACGACCGGACAGGCGGGCGGACAGCGGACGTCACCACAAAATACCAATCAAATCAAATACTTAGATTCTGGCACAGTTTCTGCATAACATTGCCTGTCTCTAAACACTTACCCCATCATGATACGCGACACCTCCAATCAAGACGCCGTCATCGCCGCCCCCAAAGGGCAAGCCACCAAGCGCCGCCTGTTGATCGCGCTCGGCGCCGTGGCCGTCGCGGCGGCGGCCTATTCCGTGGTCCACGCGTGGCGCGGCAGCGACCATTCGGTCAACCTGTCGCGCCTGCGCATCGCCGAGGTGGGCCGCGGCACGCTGATCCGCGACGCCGCCGTCAACGGCCGCATCGTCGCCGCCATCAGCCCGACGCTGTACTCGGCCTCGCCGGCCACGGTGACGCTGAAGGCGGCCGCCGGCGACACCGTCAAGAAGGGCGACATCCTGGCGGTGCTGGAATCGCCCGACCTGACCGACGCGCTCAAACGCGAGCAGTCCAGCTATCTGCAACTGGAGGCCGAGGTGGCGCGCCAGCAGATCCTGGCGCGCAAACAAAAGCTGCTGGCCCGGCGCGACGCCGACACCGCCGAGATCGAGCGCCTGTCCGCGCTGCGCACGCTGGAGCGCTACAACGCCGTCTCCAACGAGGGCATCATCGCCAAGATCGAGTACCAGAAGGCCAAGGACGCCTTGAACTCGGCCGAGATCCGCGCCAAGCACGCCGGCCAGGCGGCCGAGCTGGAAAGCGACAACGTGGCGCTGGAACTGAAGACCAAGATCAACGAGCTGGACCGCCAGCGCCTGTCGCTGGCCAACGCCCAGCGCCGCGTCGACGAGCTGACCGTGCGCGCGCCGGTGGACGGCTTCATCGGCACGCTGTCGGTGGCCAACCGCAGCGTGGTGCCGGCCAACGCGCCGCTGATGACCTTGGTCGACCTGTCGCGCCTGGAGGTGGAGCTGGAGGTGCCGGAGACCTATGTGTCCGACATCGGCCTGGGCATGAACGCCGAGGTCAACTTCGGCACCGGCACCGCCAACGCCAAGCTGTCGGCGCTGTCGCCGGAGGTGGTCAAGAACCAGGTGCTGGCGCGGGTACGCTTCACCGCCGCCCAGCCGGCCGGCCTGCGCCAGAACCAGCGCGTCACCGCGCGCCTGCTGATCGACGAGAAACCCAACACGCTGATGCTGCAGCGCGGCCCGTTCGTGGAATCCGAGGGCGGCCGCTTCGCCTACGTGGTGCGCGACGGCATCGCCATCCGCACCCCGATCAAGATGGGCGCCACCAGCGTCTCCGCGGTGGAGATCCTCGGCGGTTTGAAACAGGGCGACAAGGTCGTCATCTCCGGTACCGAAACGTTCGAGAACGCCGAGCGCGTCTCGATCAACCAATAACTTTTTAAAGAGGCCCTCCATGCTGCGCATGCAAAACCTGAGCAAAGTCTATCGTACCCACATGATCGAAACCCACGCGCTGCGCGGCTTCGAGATCAACGTCAAGCAGGGCGAGTTCGTCACCGTGACCGGGCCGTCCGGCTCCGGCAAGACCAGCTTCCTCAACATCGCCGGCCTGCTGGAGGAGTTCACCGACGGCGAGTACATCCTCGACGGCATCAACGTCAAGGGCATGGACGACAACGCCCGCTCGCGCCTGCGCAACGAGAAGCTCGGCTTCATCTTCCAGGGCTTCAACCTGATCCCCGACCTGTCGCTGTTCGACAACGTCGATGTGCCGCTGCGCTACCGCGGCTTCAACGCGGCCGAGCGCAAGGAGCGCATCGAGGACGCGCTGTCCAAGGTCGGCCTGGCCTCGCGCATGAAGCACTACCCGGCCGAGCTGTCGGGCGGCCAGCAGCAGCGCGTGGCGATCGCGCGCGCGCTGGCCGGCTCACCCAAGCTGCTGTTGGCCGACGAACCGACCGGCAACCTGGATACGCAAATGGCGCGCGGCGTGATGGAGCTGCTGGAGGAGATCAACGCCCAGGGCACGACCATCCTGATGGTCACCCACGATCCCGAGCTGGCGGTGCGCTCGCAGCGCAACGTCCACATCATCGACGGCCAGGTGTCGGACCTGGTGCGCAAGGCGCCGACGCTGTTCGACGCCAACTCGCACGCCGACGGCAAATCCCATGTCGCATAAGGAGCGCCGCATGTTCCACTACTACTTCCTGCTGGGCCTGCGCAGCCTGCGCCGCAACCCGGCCCTGACCGCGCTGATGGTGCTGACCCTGGCCGTCGGCGTGGCCGCCAGCGTGGCCACGCTGACCATCCTGCACGTGATGTCGGGCGACCCGATCCCGCACAAGAGCGACCGCCTGTTCGTGCCGCTGGTCGACAACGGCCCGATCGAGGGCTACAAGCCGGGCGACGAGCGCCCCGACAACCAGGTCAGCTACCGCGACGCCATCAACTTCCTCAACAGCAAAGCGGCCGAGCGCGCCACGGCGGTCTACGGCACCAGCGTGGCGGTCGAGCCGGCGCGCAAGGACATGGCGGTGTTCATTTCGCGCGGCCTGGGCGTGGGCAGCGATTTCTTCAACATGTTCGACGCGCCCTTCCTGCACGGCCAGCCCTGGAGCCCTGCCGACGACAAGGCCGCCGCCAACGTCGTGGTGCTGGGCCGCAAGCTGGCCGACAAGCTGTACGGCGATACCGACCCGGTCGGCCAGCGCATCACCATGAGCGGCCAGCAGTACCAGATCGTCGGCGTGCTCGACACCTGGACCGTGGTGCCGCGCTTCCACCGCATCATCGGCAGCAGCGACGGCGCCTTCAGCGACGAGGACGACATGTTCGTGCCCTTCACCGCGGCGATCCGCAACGAGCTGCCGCGCAACGGCAGCACCACCTGCACCGACGACATCAGCCCCGGCTACCAGGCCTTCCTCGATTCCGAGTGCACCTGGATCCAGTTCTGGTTCGAGACCCGCAGCGCCGGCGACCGCCCCGCGCTGCAAAACTACCTCGACAGCTACGCCGCCGAGCAGCGCAAGCTGGGCCGCCTCAAGCGCAACGCGCCCAACGTGCTGTACGACGTGCGCGAATGGCTGGACTTCATGAAGGTGGTCGGCAACGACAGCAAGCTGTCGGCCTGGCTGGCGTTCGGCTTCTTGGTGCTGTGCCTGGTCAACACCATCGGCCTGCTGCTGGCCAAGTTCTCGGTGCGCGCCGCCGAGGTGGGCATCCGCCGCGCGCTGGGCGCGTCGCGGCGCGAGATCTTCAACCAGTTCCTGATCGAGACCACGGTGGTGGGCCTGGTTGGCGGCGTGCTCGGCCTGGCGCTGGCCTTCGGCGCGCTGGCGCTGATCGCCATGCAGTCGAAGGCGCTGACGGTGGTGGCGCACATGGACTGGATCATGCTGCTGACCACCTTCGCGCTGGCGGTGCTGTCGGCCGTGCTGGCCGGCCTGCTGCCGACCTGGCGCGCCTGCCAGGTCACGCCGGCCCTGCAACTCAAATCCCAATAAAGCGAGGCCCCTTATGGAAATCCGTCCCATCCTGTCCGCGCTGCTGCGCAATAAGACCGGCCCCATCCTGGTGGCGGTGCAGGTCGCCCTCAGCCTCGGCATCCTGGCCAACGCGCTGCACATCGTGCAGGTGCGCCAGGCCGTGTCGGCGCGCCCCAGCGGCATCGCCAACGAGGCCGACGTGTTCAACCTGCAGGTGCGCCGCCTGAAGACCGGCAACCACCAGGAACAGCTGGCGGCCCAGCACCGCGAAACCGACACCCTGCGCGCCGTGGCGGGCGTGACGTCGGTGGCGATCACCACGCAGATGCCGCTGTCGCGCTCGGGCAACTACACCGGCCTGGCCACCGACCGCCGGCAGGTCAAGTCGACCCTCACCACCACCTCCTACGTCAGTCCCGATTCGCTGATCAAGACCTGGGGCCTGCAATTGGTGGAGGGGCGCGACTTCCTGCCGGGCGAGATTCCGGAGATCGACGAGACCACCAGCCAGGAGTTCGCCAAGGTGGTCGTCATCACGCGCCAGCAGGCCGAGAAGCTGTGGCCGGGCCAGGCCAGCTACGTCGGCAAGACCATCTTCTTCGGCACCGGCGAGGGCGCCAGGGCGGTGCAGGTGGTGGGCGTGATCGACAAGCTGCAGTCGCCGAACGCCCATATCGGCGAACGGGGCGATTTCTCCACGCTGGTGCCGGCGCGCCTGACCGGCGACAACGCCAACAACTACACGCTGCGCGCCGAGCCGGGCCAGATGGACCGCGTCATCAAGGAGGCCGAGGCGGCGCTGCGCGCGTCCTCGCCGACGCCGGTGATCGTCAAGACCAGGACCATGGTCGAGCTGCGCCGCGACCGCTACCGCGCCGACCAGGCGCTGGCGTGGATGCTGGTGACGGTCAGCGTGCTGCTGCTGTTGATCACCGCCAGCGGCATCGTCGGCATGGCCAGCCTGTGGGTCACGCAGCGGCGCAAGCAGATCGGCGTGCGGCGCGCGCTGGGGGCGCGCCGGGTCGACATCCTGCGCTACTTCGTCACCGAGAACTTCATGATCACCAGCGTCGGCGTGGCGGCCGGCGTGGTGCTGGCGCTGGGCCTGAACCAGCTGCTGGTGAGCCAGCTGGAGATGGCGCGCCTGCCGGCCGGCTACCTGGTCGCCGGCGCCGCCGTGTTCTGGGCGCTGGGCGTGCTCGCGGTGTACGGCCCGGCCTGGCGCGCGGCGTCGATCTCGCCGGCCACCGCCACCCGCAGCGCCTGACGATGTTGGCCGCACCGGGCATGCCGCGACAATGTTATGCTTACGGCATGCCTACCGTATTGATCATCGACGACAACGCCGCCGTCGCCATCGCGCTTGAAGTGCTGTTCTCGCTGCACGACATCGACGCGCTGCGCGCCGCCTCCCCCGAAGCCGGCCTGGCGCTGCTGGAACAGCACAGCGTCGACCTGGTGCTGCAGGACATGAACTTCTCCGCCGACACCACCTCGGGCGAGGAAGGCACGGCGCTGTTCCGCGCCATCCGCGAACGCCACCCCGAGCTGCCGGTGATCCTGCTGACCGCCTGGACCCACCTGGACGCGGCGGTCGAGCTGGTCAAGGCCGGCGCGGCCGACTACCTGGCCAAGCCGTGGGACGACAACCGCCTGATCGCCACGGTCAACAACCTGATCGAACTGGGCCAGGCCAAGCGCGCGCTGCAGCAGCGCCTGCAGACCGAGCTGCGCCAGCGGCGCGAGCTCGAACGCGGCCACGACCTGCGCGGCATGGTGTGGCAGGACCCGGCCACCGAGCGCGTGGTGCACCTGGCCTGCCAGGTGGCGCGCGCCGACGTCCCGGTGCTGATCAGCGGCCCGAACGGCACCGGCAAGGAGCGCATCGCCGAGATCATCCAGGCCAATTCGTCCGTGCGCGACGGCCCCTTCGTGGTCTTGAATTGCGGCGCCCTGCCCGCCGAGCTGATCGAGGCCGAGCTGTTCGGCGCCGACGCCGGCGCCTACACCGGCGCCTCCAAGGCGCGCGAGGGCAAGTTCGAGGCGGCCGACGGCGGCACCTTGTTCCTCGACGAGATCGGCAACCTGCCGCTGGCCGGGCAGATGAAGCTGCTGCGGGTGCTGGAGACCGGCCGCTTCGAGCGGCTCGGCTCCAACCGCGAGCGCCAGGTCAAGGTGCGCGTGGTCAGCGCCACCAACGCCGACCTGCAGGCCATGATACGGGCCGGCAGCTTCCGCGAAGACCTGTTCTACCGCCTCAACGTGATCGAGCTGCGGCTGCCGCCGCTGGCCGGCCGCCCGGCCGACATCCTGCCGCTGGCGCGCCACTTCCTGGGCGCCGGCAAGGACCTGCACCCGTCGGCGCAGCAGGCGCTGCTGGCCCACCCGTGGCCGGGCAATGTGCGCGAGCTGAAGAACGTGATGGCGCGCGCCGGCCTGCTGGCCGCTGGCGACGTCATCAAGGCGGCCGACCTGGGCCTGCCGGCCGCCGCCAGCGCCGTCGCCGACGACGGCGCGCGCGAGCCGGACCGCGACACCATCGGCCTGGCGCTGAGCCGGGCCGGCGGCGTGTGGCGCAGGCCGCCGCCGAGCTGGGCCTGTCGCGCCAGGCGCTGTACCGCCACGTGGGCGGCTGGGCATCGCCCGCCTGATGGGCGCCACGCCGCCAACCCGCCCGCCGGCCGCGCGCCCGGCCGGCATGCGCCTCTCGCTGCTCACGCGCTGGACCGCGATGGTCGGCACCCTGCTGACGGTCGGCATCCTGATCGCGCTGGCGCTGACGCATTTCTTCCCCAACCATCCGGGCCTGGTGCTGGCGGTGTGCCTGCTGTGCGTGCTGCCGATCTCGATCATCACCATCCGCGCCCAGCTCGAGTCCATGCTGTCGCTGTTCCGCGCGCTGACCGGCACCGTCACCAGCTACCAGGACGGCGACTTCTCGTTCAGCCTGCACTGGCCGCAGAACGACGAGCTCAGCGACCTGGTGGCGGCCCACAACGCGCTGGGCGACGTGCTGCGCCAGCAGCGCCTGGACCTGGTGCAACGCGAACTGCTGCTCGACACCATGGTGCAGAACACGCCGGTGGCGATGCTGCTGGTCAGCGAGGCCGGCCCCATCGTCTACGCCAACGTGGCGGCGCGCCAGCTGCTGCACCAGGGCCGCAAGCTGGAGGGCCACCGGCTCGACGACATCCTGGCGCACGCCTCGCCGGCGCTGCTGGAGGCGCTGGCGCGCGGCGGCGACGGCCTGTTCACCACGCGCGAGGCCGGCGCCGAGGTGGAGGAGGAAGAGGTCTACCACCTGGCGCGCCGCAGCTTCAACCTCAACGGCCGCAAGCACGAGCTGCTGCTGCTGCGCCAGCTGACCATGGAGCTGCGCCGGCAGGAGGTGCAGACCTGGAAAAAAGTCATCCGCGTGATCAGCCATGAGCTGAACAATTCCCTGGCTCCGCTGACCTCGCTGGCCCACTCCGGCGCCGAGCTGGTGCGGCGCGGCCAGACCGAGCGGCTGCCGCAGATCCTCGCCACCATCGAGGAGCGCACCCGCCACCTGGAGAGCTTCATCCTCGGCTACGCGCGCTTCGCCAAGCTGCCGGCGCCGCGGCTGGAGCTGCAGGCGTGGCCGGCCTTCCTGGCCCAGCTGGCGGCCCAGGTCGATTTCACGGTGAGCGGCACGCCGCCCGACGAGCCCAGCGCCTTCGACCCCTCGCAGCTGGAGCAGGCGCTGCTGAACCTGCTCAAGAACGCCCACGAGTCCGGCTCGCCGACCGGCGAGGTCAGCCTGGAGGTGCGGCGCCTGCACGGCGCGGTGCGGATCGACGTGCAGGACCGCGGCCCCGGCATGAGCGACACGGTGCTGACCAACGCGCTGGTGCCGTTCTACTCGACCAAGCGCAGCGGCACCGGCCTGGGCCTGGCGCTGGCGCGCGAGATCGCCGAGGCGCACGGCGGCCGCATCACGCTGGCCAACCGCGACGGCGGCGGACTGGCCGTGACGCTGATCCTGCCGGTGTCGGCTGCAAACAACTAATCCGCCATGAAAAAATTGAAATTATGTTGACGATTTGCACAACAGAAATTGATTGGTAGAAATTGTTTATGGTTCTGCCTGTGCAATAGACCTGTTCTATTGGATTTACCGCCGCAATCAAAAAATAGCTAATTGACATCGAAAATAGCCAAGCGTACTTTGCATAGGTAGCACCGGGGTTTCATGTCTTTTAGTCAGATAATTGCGGAGATAATATGAAATTAAAATCAATATTGGCAGCGGGGTTGATGGCTGCAGCGGCGGGTGGCGCCATGGCCAACGATTACACGTCGCCGGTGATCGCCATGGCGGGCGGCGCTGGCAGCTGGAGCACGGCGTTCGGCACCACGCACAGCGACGGGCTGGCGTTCACCGACACCTTTACGTTCTCGTATGACGGCTCGCCGGGCTCGGCGCAGGGCTTCTTCGCCAACTTCGTCAATTTCACGGCCGGGCCGCCGACCATGCTGAACTTCAGCTGGGCCGACCTCAATGGCACGTCGCTACCGGTCTTCAACGGCTTCTCGTCGGGCAGCGTGTTCTTCGCCGTGCCGGTGAGCGGGCTGATCACGCTTACCATCAAGGGCACCGACATCGGCACCGCCAGCTACGGCGGCACGCTGGACATCAAGTCGGCCGTGCCGGAACCGGCCACCTACGGCATGCTGCTGGGCGGCCTGGCGCTGATGGGCCTGGTCGCGCGCCGACGCCGGTCTTGAGCCCCCTCACAAAAGACGCTGCGGCGTCTTTTTTTATTCCGCGCGGGCCGGTAAACCACGCCATGTCCAAAATACCCGCCTCCGCCGCCCGCCACCATCACCGAATACCAGGGCGTGCGCAGCCTGCACCTGGGCACCTCCTGGACTTGGAACAGAAGTGTCCATTTTTGACAATGAACCGAATGGGAGACGACTGATCGAGGCCGGCGTGCCCGAGACGATACGCGGCGCGACGTCGACCGGCGTGGCACCGCTCAGGCGCCGGGCCGTCCCAGCCACTGCCCGGCGAACGCGGCGGCCGGCAGCGGCCGGCAAAAATAGTAGCCCTGCGCATCGTCGCAGCCCAGCGCCAGCAGCGCCTCGGCCTGGGCCGCCTGCTCCACCCCCTCGGCCACGGTGCGCAGCTGCAGGTTGCGGGCCATGCCGATGATGGTGGTGACGATGGTGTAGTCCTGGCGGTCGCTGAGCATGTCGCGCACGAAGGAGATGTCGATCTTGAGCGTGTCGGCCGGCAGCCGCTTCAGGTAGGACAACGAGGAGTAGCCGGTGCCGAAATCGTCGATCGACAGGGTGAAGCCGGCCGCCTTCAGGGTCGCCATCACGCCGATGGCGTGCTCGACGTTGTCCATCAGGCCGCTCTCGGTCAGTTCCAGTTCAAAGCAGTCGGGGCTCAGGCCGGCCTGCTCGACGATGGCCAGGATCTGCTCGGCCGCGTCGGCGCCGGCCAACTGCCGGGCCGCCAGGTTGACGGCCAGTCGGCCCGGGAACTCCAGGCCGGCGGCGCGCCAGGCGGCCATCTGGCGGCAGGCGGCGCGCAACACCCAGTTGCCCAGCGCCGCTATCATGCCGCGCGCTTCGGCGATGGGGATGAAGGTGGCCGGACTGACCGCGCCCCACTCCGCGTCGTGCCAGCGCAGCAGCGCCTCGGCGCCGTCGACGGCGCCGCTGGCGAGCCGCACCTTGGGCTGGTAGTACAGTTCCAGCGTGCCGGCCTCGATGGCCAGGCCGAGCCGCCTGGCCATTTCGATGCGCTGGTCCAGGCCGGCGCTCATGTCGGGCCGGTAGGCCTGGTGGCCGCCGCCCTGCGCCTTGGCGCGGTACATCGCCAGGTCGGCGTGCTTGAGCAGTTCCTCGACGCTGCGCCCGTCGCCGGGGAACAGGGCGGTGCCGATGCTGACGCTGAGCGGGAAGCTGTGGCCCATCGCCGCCACCGGCAGGCGCAGCGCGTCCTGCAGGCGGGCGGCCAGCTGGGCCGCCATGGCCGCGTTGGCCGAGCCGGCGACGACGACGAACTCGTCCCCGGCCAGCCGGGCCAGCAACTGCTCGCCCGGCAGCGCCGCCTGGAAGCGCTGCGCCACGCCGATCAGCACCTGGTCGCCGACCTCGTGGCCCAGCGTGTCGTTGATTTCCTTGAAGCGATTCAGGTCCAGAAACAGCAGGGCCAGGGTGTCGTCGTGGCGTTCGCCGTCGGCCAGGGCCTGGCGGATGTGCTGCATGAACATGCGCCGGTTGGGCAGCCCGGTCATGCTGTCGTACAGGGCCATCGTGCGGATCCGCGCCTCCTGCTCCTTGCGCTGGCTGATGTCGGTGTTGATGATGAACACGGACTGGGCCCGGCCGGCGCCGTCGCGCACCAGCGTGCGCTGGCTTTCGACGGTGAAGCGGCCGCCGTCGCGGCGTAGTTGTACCAGCTCGCCGCGCCAGCTGCCCTGCGCCAGCACTTGCCGCTTGATCTCCTGCAGCTCGGCCGGATCGGCGTACATCGCGGCGGCGCCCGGCGCGCCCAGCACCTCGGCGGCGCGCCAACCGTACAGGCGCTGCGCGCCCATGTTCCAGAACACCACGCGGTCGTCCATGTCGCGCACGATGATGGCGTCGGTGGCCTTGTCGAGCAGCGCGGCCTGGTTGCGGTAGTGCGCCGCCGGCGAACACGACTCCTGGCACGGTTCCTCGCCGCGGATGCCGTCGTCCAGGCTGAGCAGCAGGCGCGCGCCGATGGCGCCGATGTCGACCACGGCGAAGCTGGCGTTCAGGCAGCGCCCGCCGACGGTCACGGCCATGGCCGGCGGCGCGGCGGCGCCGGCCAGCAGGGCCTGCGCGCGCGCGCACAGCTGCGCGCTGGGCAGCAGGGTGGCCAACGCCAGGCCGGCCGGCTCCAGCGCGCCGTCCAGGCCGCAGATGGCGCGGCCGCGCGCGTTGATGGCCAGCACCCGCAGCGCGCCGTCGGTCACGATCACGCCCGCGCACAGCTGGTCGAGTATGCTCGCGGCGCAGCCGAGCCAGTCCGCCGCCGGCGTCCCCGATTGATTGATGACGACCCTAGCGACCATGCTCGTTCCCATTGCTCCAGTTGGCCGCGCCGGCCGGCGGCGGGCGATCCGCTCAGAACGGACTCAGAATGCTTCCCACTCGTCGACGGCGGCGAGTTGGCGCGGCCGCGCCTTGGCGGCAGCCGGCGTGGTTACGGCGCCGCGCCGCCGTGGCGGGACCGGGGCCGCGGCCAGCGCGCCGGCGCGCAAATCGTCGATGCGGAACACGCCGACCGTCGCGGACAGGCCGCGCGCCTGCTGCTGCAGGCTGGCGGCCGCCGCCGCCGCCTCCTCCACCAGCGCGGCGTTCTGCTGGGTCACCGCGTCCATCTGGGCGATCGCTTCGTTGACCTGGGCGATGCCGGCGCTTTGTTCGACGCCGGCGGCGCTGATCTCGCCCATGATGTCGCTGACCCGGTGCACGCTGGCCACCACCTCGGCCATGGTGCGGCCGGCGTCGCTGACCAGTCGGTTGCCGCATTCGACCTGCTCGACCGAGTCGCGGATCAGCAACTCGATCTCCTTGGCCGCCGCCGTGCTGCGCTGGGCCAGGCCGCGCACCTCCGCCGCCACCACGGCGAAGCCACGGCCCTGTTCGCCGGCGCGCGCCGCCTCGACGGCGGCGTTCAGCGCCAGGATGTTGGTCTGGAAGGCGATGGCCTCGATGACGCTGATGATGTCGACGATCTTCTGCGACGAGGCGTTGATCGAGGCCATCGTGTCGACCACCCGGGCCACCTCGGCGCCGCCCTTGCTGGCCACCGCGCTGGCGCCGGCGGCCAGCGCGCTGGCCTGGCGCGCGCTGTCGGCGTTTTGCCGCACCGTGCTGGTCAGCTGCTCCATCGCGGCGGCCGTCTCCTCCAGCGAACTGGCCTGCTGCTCGGTGCGCGCCGACAGGTCCAGATTGCCGTCGGCGATCTCGCTGGCGGCGGCGTTGATGGTGTCGGTGCCGCTGCGCACCTGGCCGACGATGCGCTGCAGGCTGTCGTTCATTGCCTGCAGCGCCTTGAGCAGGCGCGCCGTCTCGTCGTCGCCGCTGACGCTGATGTGGCTGCGCAGGTCGCCGCCGGCGATGGCCTGGGCGACGGCCATGGCGCAGCGCAGCGGGCCGGTGATGCCGCGCGTGATCCAGATGCCCAAGCCGCAGGCCAGCAGCGTGGCCAGCGCCGCCAGGCCGAGCATCCAGTTGCGGCTGGCGTGGAAGGTCAGCGCCGAGTGCTCGCCGGCCTTCTCCATCAGCTGGCCGACCAGGTTGACCAGGCCGCGCACCTCGTCGAAATAGGCTTGCTGGTCGCGCATCACACTCGACAGCAGCAAGGCGCCGGCCTGCGCCTTGTCGCCCGCCGCCAGCAGCGCGAGGAAGCGCTGTTGCCCGGCGGCGTAGCGGACCCGCGCGTCGAGGATGCGCTTGAGGCTCTGGCGGCCCTGCTCGGTCGACAGTTCCCGTTCCAGCGTGGCCAGCTGGATCGTGACCTGCCCGCGCGCCAGCGCCATCCGTTCCAGCGCCTGGGCGGCCTGCGCCTTGTCCTCGAGGATCAGCAGGTTGCGCATCTCCACCGCCGTGCTGTTGATGCCGTCGAGGACGGCGTTGGCGATCGTCACCTTGCGGTACCGGTCGTTGACGATCAATTCGCTGCTGTCGTTGACGGAACTCATGCCGGCGATCCCCTGCAGGGTGATGCCCAGCAGCAGAACAATCATCAGCAAGAAGGCGGCGCTCAGCCGGGTACCCACATTCATGTTCATTCAAGCTCTCCGATTGCGGTGGATCCCGCCGGTTTGCCGGCGCGACGGGAGGGAAGGCGACGCCGGCGGCCTGGACTGGCGGCGCGGGCAAGACAGGTCGCGCCAGCATCGCGCAATGAGGCACGGAACAACCTGATTCCCGACGGAAATATATATCGGAGTTTCAAACAAGTCAATAATTTTGATCGTTTTAATCGGTTTGATCGAATATGTCTCGCCGGCGCGACAGCGCCGCCGGCACCGCTCAAACCAGCGCCAGCGCGACCGCCCGCAGCAGCGCGTCGCCGGAGACGGGCTTGTCGAAGCAGCGCTGGACGCCGCAGCGCACCAGCGCCGCCTCGTCCAGGCCGGCGCGCTGGCCGGTGCACAGGAAGATCGGCAGGCCGGGCCGCAGGCGGTGCAGCGCGGCGGCCAGCGCCAGGCCGCCGATGCCCGGCATGGTCTGGTCGGTCAGCACCAGGTCGACCGCCATCGGCGCGGCGCGGAAGGCGGCCAGCAACTGCAGCGGATCGTCGAAACGGCGCACCTGGTAGCCCCAGTCGCCCAGCAGTTCGGCGATGTAGCGGGCCACGGCCGGCGTGTCGTCGACCACCCAGATCTGCTGGCCGGCCCCGGCCACGCCGTCGAACACGGCGGCCGGGCCGGCCACGGCGGCCGCGCCGGCGGTGGCCGCCGCGACCGGGAACAGCAGCGGGAAGCAGCTGCCCAGGCCGGGCGCCGTCTCGACCAGCACGTGGCCGCCGGCGCGCCGCAGTATGCTTTGCAGCATGGCCAAGCCGAGGCCGGTGCCCTTGCCCACCTCCTTGGTGGTGAAGAAGGGGTCGAACAGGCGCCCGACATGCTCGGCGGCGATGCCGCAGCCGTCGTCGCGCACCTCGATGGCCAGGTAGTCGCCCGCCAGCCGGCGCCGGCTGACGGCGCACAACTGGCCGTCGAGCAGGCGGCGGCGCACCCGCACCTCGATGCTGCCGTGCTCGCCGATCGCGTCGCGCGCATTGATGATCAGGTTGACCAGCACCTGGTGCAGTTCGCCGGCCGCCATCAGCACGCAGGCCGGATCGTCGACGCGGCTGTGCAGGGCGATGCCGGACGGGATCGACGGGCGCAGCATGGCCAGCACCTCGGCGATCACCCCGGCCGGCGCCAGCGGTCCGGCCGGCGCGCCCGGCTGCATGCGCGCGAAGGTCAGCATCTTGGCCACCAGCTCGCTGGCCCGTTCGCTGGCGCCGACGATTTCGCGCAGGTAGGGGCCCAGCTTGCCGGGCTGGGCCGGCAAGCAGCGGCGCAGCGCCAGGTTGGCGTAGCCGAGGATGGCCGTCAGCGCGTTGTTGAAATCGTGCGCGATGCCGCCGGTCAGTTGCCCGAGCGACTGCATCTTCTGCGACTGCAGCAGCTGCCGCTCCAGGTCGTAGCGGGCGGCGGCGGCCGCCTCGTACTCGCTGCGGTCGTGCAGGAACACGAAGATATGGCCCGTCGCGGGGTCGTGGGTGGCCGACATCTCGACGACGAACTCGTGGCCGTCGGCGTGGCGGTGGCGGCTCTGCAGCCGCAACTGCCCCTGGCTGGCGAGATGCGCCATGCGCAGCGGGATGTCGCGGGTGAAGGCGGCCGCCTCCAGCTCGTCCACGTTCATCCGCAGCAACTGCGCCACCGTGTAGCCCGACATCTTGGCGTAGCCCTGGTTGACCTCCAGCAGCCGGCCGTCGGCGCCGACGATCCAGAAGCCGTCCAGGGCGGTGTCGAGCACGCGCTTGTAGCGTTGCCGCGCCGCGATGCGCTCGGTGACGTCCTCGGCGGTGATGACCGAGCCGTCCACCGCACCGTCATCGTTGCGCAGCGGCGTCGCCGTGCAGTCCAGGCTCAGGCGCGGCCCGCCGTCCCGGCCCAGGCGCACCTGGCCGCGCCAGAGCTGGCCGTTGGCGAGCGCGGCGCGCATGCCGGCCAGCGCGGCCGGATCGCTGTGCAACAGGGCCGACATGAACTGCTGGCGCGCGGCGCGCCCGGGCAGGGCCTGGCGCAGCAGCGCGTAGGCGGCGCGGTTGCGCCATTGCACCCGGCCGGCCAGGTCGGTCACGAAGACCGGCATCGCCGTCGAGGACAGCGCCAGCGAGCGCGTGCGCAATTGGGCGTTGGTCTCGGCCAGGGCATGGGCCTGCAGCGACAACTGGTGGTAGGGCTTGCGCACGCTGGCGACGAACATGGCCTGGAACAGCAAGCCGTAGCTGAGCAGCTTGTACAGGTGGCCGAACAGATTGCGCAGGTCGGCCATGATTTCATGATTGATCAGCAGCAGGCCGCTGAGCGCCCCGGCCAACGCGGCGAGGAACAGCGGCCGCAGGCTGTCGGCGCCGGCGCCGGCGCCGCGCGCCAGCCGCCGGTAGCGCCAGGCACTGGGCAGCAGCAGCGCCGCCGCCAAGCCTTCGAGGATGTTTTTCAAGCTGAAATAGTCCATCGCGCCGCCGCCGCCGGGCAGCTCGGCCTCGTGCCAGAACACGCCCCACAGCAACAGCAGGTTGAGCGCGGCGGCGCCGGCCAGCAAGCCGTAGCGGCCAAGCCGGCTGGGACGCCGCAGATGCGGATAAAAGCTCACGCCCAGCAGCGTCAGCGCCACGATGAGGCGGGCCGCCAGCCAGAACGCCGTGGATTTTTTCGCCGTCGACGGCGTGATCAGGTCCGGCATGCCGCGGAACGACAGCGCATGGGCCAAGTCCAGCCAGCCGGCCGAAAACAGCGCGACGGCGATCAACAGCCAGGAAGCGGAGACGGCGTTGGACGGGGTGTACCAGAGCGTGGCGAAGACCAGGAAGGCGACGACGATGGAGGTGAACTCAAGCAGCGTATGCAAGGGCAGGTAGTGACGGAAGGGAATGTCAACCTGGCCCCAGGGCAGCAGCACCAGCAGCGCCACCAGCAGCGCCAGCGCCACGGCGAGGCCATCGTGCCGCGCCGGCCTGATGTGCTTAACCATATTTTCCTATCGCGCCATTCATCGTTGCGTCTGGCCTCTGGCCTGCCGACAGCACGGCGGGCGCCGTGCCGGGCGGTCAGACCTCCAGGCCCATCGCCTTGAGCAAGGCCATGCCGTCTATGGGTTTGGCGATGCAGCGCTCGGCCCCGGCCGCCAACAGCTCACTTTCGTTCTCGGCCGTCAAGTAACCGCTCATTGCGATCACGCGCACACTGTCCAGCCCCGCGCTTTGCTTGATCTGGCGGCACACCTCGGTGCCGCTCAGGCCCGGCATCATCAGGTCCAGCAACATCACGTCGGGGACGAAACTCTGCGCCAGGCAGCCGGCGTCGAAACCGTTGTGCGCCGTCTCGACCACGACGTCGTAGTCGCCGCCGTCGATCAATTCGCGCAGGAAACCCACCACGCCCATGTCGTCGTCGACGATCAGCACGCGCAGCGGCCCCTTGTTGCCAGCCGGATTCCACTGGCGCGCGAAGCGCTCAACTTCTTCGCGGCGGAACCGGCGGTGGCCGCCCGGCGTCACCTCGGCCTGCAACAGATTGCGTTGCGCCCAGCCGCGCACGGTGACGGGCGACACCATCATCCAGTTGGCCACTTCGGTGGGGGTCAGGTAGGGCCGGTCTTTGGGATCTTTGGACATAATCACGTTACACAATTGAGTCCTCATTTTAAGCGATTTCGCCTGGAGCCCGGCGATTGATTCCGGCGCGGCCAGACCGCCCGCGCCGGCGCCGGCTTTGGCCGGGATCTATCGAACCCCGTTGAAATCGGAAAAGGCCCGACCGGCTTTCCACCCTTATGCGATGTGAACTTCTATTCAGCCTGCTAAACTACCGGGCTATGTCCAAGTCCTCCAATTTCTATAATACCGCCAACATCCGGTTCGATCAGCCCGGTTATCCTCCCGCCACCATCACCGAATACCAGGGCGTGCGCAGCCTGCACCTGGGCACCTCCTGGGTGCAGGGCGCCATGCGCCTGGCCAAGCCGGACAACATCGAGCTCGAATACGTGCAGATGATGATGATGTGGCTGCTCTTCAACGACCAGCCGCGCCACATCGTCCAGCTCGGCCTGGGCAGCGCCGCGCTCACCAAGTTCTGCTACCGCCGCCTGCCCGGCGCGCGCGTGACGGCGGTCGAGCTCAATCCCAACGTGATCGCCATCTGCCACGCGCAGTTCGCCCTGCCGCCCAACGACGAGCGCCTGAACGTGCTGGAAATGAACGCCATGGATTTCGTGCTCGACCCGGCCAACCACGGCGGCGTCGACATCCTGCAGGTGGACCTGTACGACGAGGAGGCGCGCGGCCCGGTGCTGGACTCGCCCGAGTTCTACCAGGCCTGCTTCGACACCCTGCGCGACGGCGGCATGATGACCACCAATGTGTTCGGCGACTTCGCCAACTACGACAAGAACCTGCAGGCGATGGAGCAGGTGTTCGACGCCGTGGTCTGGCTGCCCGAGGTGCACGACGCCAACATCGTGGTGATCGCCTTCAAGCAGTCGCCGGTGCTGGATTTCAGCGTGCTGTACGAGCGCGCCGGCGCCATCAAGAAGAGCCTGAACCTGCCGGCCAAGTCCTGGGTCAACGGTCTGAAGGGCTGGATGCTGGACCAGCAGTAACGCACCAGGCAAAGCACCGTACTGATGCGCCCGCACCACAGTTTTGCACCGTTTTGCGGCGGCCCGTCGGCCAGATTACGACAAGTCGTCCCATAACGCACGCAATATTGTCGAATGTGCAGAATATGCAACATGATGGTGCATGCCGCGTTGCCGCTCAGTTCGCGGAAACGATAGTATTTTTCTCGCCCGTGCTATCCGCGCGCGTCCACAACAACGAGAGAGATACATGACAAGAGCACCGCACTTCAAACGCACGCTGGTCGCCAGCGCGATCCTGCTGCTGGCAGCAGGCCAGGGCAGCGCCCAAACCGCCTCCGCCGACACCACGGCGGCCCCCGAACAAACCGTGGTCGTGCTCGGTTCGCGCTCGGTGGCCAAGACCGCGCTGGACACCTCGGCCCCGGTCGGCCTGATCAGCCTGAAGGACATGCAGACCGCCGGCCCGCTGGAGCTGGGCAAGCTGCTGCAGACGCTGGACCCGTCGTTCAACTTCTCCAGCACCTTCATCAGCGACGGCACCGACTCGATCCGCCCCGCCACGCTGCGCTCGCTCGGCCCCGACCAGGTCCTGGTGCTGGTCAACGGCAAGCGCCGCCACCAGCAGGCGCTGGTGAACGTGCAGCAGACCATCGGCCGCGGCTCGGCCGGCACCGACATCAACGCCATCCCGCTGGGCGCCATCCACCACATCGAGGTGCTGCGCGACGGCGCCGCCGCCCAGTACGGCTCGGACGCGATCGCCGGCGTGATCAACATCGTGCTCAAGTCGCAGGTCAACGAGACCCAGTTGAGCGGCAGCTACGGCACCACCTCCGAAGGCGACGGCGACCTGTACTCGGGCACCGCCAACACCGGCTTCGCGCTGGGCCAGGACGGCGGCTTCATCAATCTGACCGCCGAGGCGCGCAAGCGCGGCGAGACCAACCGCGCCGGCCCCGACTCGCTGCGCGTCAATCCGCCGCGCGTGACCCAGCACATCGGCGACAGCAACACCAAGGACGGCTACCTGTGGTGGAACGCCGGCCTGCCGATCGACAAGGCCAGCGAGTTCTACGCCTTCGGCGGCGTCTCCAAGCGCAAGAGCGATTCGTACGGCTTCTTCCGCTCGGCCGGCGACGACCGCACCATCCCGTCGATCGCGCCGAACGGCTACCTGCCGGCCATCCACACCGACATCAAGGACGCCTCGTTCGCCTTCGGCTACCGCCGCGACCTGGCCAACGACTGGAAGGCCGACGTCAGCATCAACTACGGCGCCAGCGAGCTCGGTTTCCACGAGTCGGACAGCGTCAACGTCAGCTACTGGTGGGAGAAGAAGGCCGACGGCAGCATCTACGGCGAATCGCCGCGCGACGCCAACACCGGCACGCTGAAGTTCAACCAGCTGACCTTCAACGCCGACGTCAAGGGCCCGGTCAAGGTCGGCGACGGCAGCATCTTCCTGGCCACCGGCTTCGAATACCGCGCCGACAACTACCAGATCGTCGCCGGCGACCCGGTCTCGTACCAGTACGGCCGCACCAACAACCCGGCCATCATCATCAAGACCCCGAGCGGCGCCACGGCGGCCTCCGGCATCCAGGGCTTCCCCGGCTACACGCCGGCCACCGCGGTCGACTCGGGCCGCCACAACATCGCCCTGTTCCTGGACGCCGAGCACAAGCCGGTCGACAACCTGACGCTGGCCGGCGCCGTGCGCTATGAAAAATACTCGGACTTCGGCAGCACCGTCACCGGCAAGCTGAGCGCCCGTTTCGACCCGACCAAGGAAATCGGCTTCCGCGGCAGCCTGTCCACCGGCTTCCGCGCGCCGAGCGTGCAGCAGGAGTTCTACAGCTCCGTGTCGACCAACCTGAACAACGGCGTGCTGACCGAAACCCTGACCGCGCGCCAGGGTAGCGCCGTCACCCAGGCCTTCGGCATCGCGCCGCTGAAAGAGGAAACCTCGACCAGCGGCAGCGTCGGCATGGTGCTGCGTCCGGCGAAGAACATGTCGCTGACCGCCGACCTGTACGAGATCAAGATCAAGGACCGCATCGTGTTCTCGAGCGAGATCGCACCGGAGGCCAACGGCGGCCCGATCGCCAACATCCTCAAACCGCTGGGCGTGGGCCAGGCGCAGTTCTTCACCAACGCGGTCGACACCCGCACGCGCGGCCTGGACATCGTGGCCGAGCACACCTCGAAGTTCGCGGCGTCGACGCTGGTGCTGTCCGGCCAGCTGGGCTTCAACAAGACCGAAGTCACCAAGCGTCATTCGACGTCGTCGGTGCTGACCGGCGAGCAGCTGTTCGACAAGTCGCAGGTGACCCTGATCGAACACGGCCAGCCACGCAAGCACCACGTGGTGGCGGCCGACTACACCGCCGGCCAGTGGAACGTGAACACCCGCGCCAATTACTACGGTGAAGTGGAAGCGGAAAACTTCAGCCCCCTGCAGAAGTGGGACGCCAAGTGGCTGGTGGACGCCTCGGTGCGCTACGCCTACACCAAGCGCACCTTCTTCAGCATCGGCGTGAACAATATGTTCAACCAGCTGCCGTCGGAGTGGACCAACGGCGGATCGTTCCCGAAACTGGGCTTCACCCGCTGCTGGGAAACCTGCCCGATCGGCGTGAACGGCCGCTCGATGTACATCCGCGCCGACACCGCGTTCTAATGTCGTCCTGAACGGTTGGCGGCGAAGGCCGCCAGGTGCAGTATCGCCGCCAACTGTTTGACCAGTCCCTCCATTTGCTCGGCCGGCACTTGTGCGTAGCCGAGCATCAGCCCCTTCCAGCCCGACGTACCCTGCGTGTCCTTGCCGCTCAGCGCCTCGGCCACGATGCCATGCTCCAGCGCCTGCGCGCTGATCGCGTGGTCGTCCAGGTCCGCCCGCGCGAAGCGCAGCGCTAGGTGCATGCCGGCCGAGCCGCCGTGCACCGTCGCCACCGATCCCAGATGCTGTTCCAGCGCCGCCACCAGCGCGTCGCGCCGCTGCCGGTACAGCCGCCGCATGCGGCGCAAGTGCAGCGCGAACTGGCCGCTGCGCAGGAACTCCGCCAGCGCCAGCTGCTCGGCCACGCGCCCCCGCGCGGACGACTGCGCGCGCATGCGCGCGAAATCGTCGGCCAGCCAGGGCGGCACCACCACGAAGCCGATCCGCAGCGACGGGAACATGGTCTTGCTGAAGGTGCCCAGGTAGACCACTGGCGCGTCCGGCGCCAGGCCCTGCATGGCCGACAGCGGCGCGCCGTCGTGGCGGAATTCGCTGTCGTAGTCGTCCTCGATGATCAGCGCGCCGGCGTCGCGCGCGGCGGCGATCAGCGCCATGCGGCGGCGCAGACTGAGCACGCTGCCCACCGGGTATTGGTGCGACGGCGTGGTGTAGACCAGGCGCGGTGGCCGCAGCAGCCAGTCGGCGGCGGCGGGCGCGATGCCGTCGTCGTCGACCTCGATGCCGGCCACGTTCAGGCTGGCCGCGCGCGCCGCCGCCAGCGCGCCGCCGTAGCCGGGGTTCTCGATCCAGATGGTGTCGCCGACATCGGCCAGCGCGCGCACGCACAGATCCAGGCTGCTCTGGGTGCCGTCGGTGATGAACACCTGCGCCGCCTCGCACACCACGCCGCGCGCCGCGCGCAGATGGTCGGCGATGGCCTCGCGCAGCTGCGGCTCGCCGGCCGGGTCGCCGTAGTTGAGCTGCTCCACCGTCAGCGTGCGCCAGGCGCGTTCCAGCATGCGGCGCCACAACGTCAGCGGAAAATGGTCGAGCGCCGGCACGCCGGGCACGAAGGCGCCCATCATCTCGGCCGGTCCCTGCGGGGGGCGCAAGGCGCGTGCCCGCTGCGACAGGCCGGCCTGCGGCGCGGCCGCCTGGCGCTGCGCGGCGGGCTTGCGGTCCGGCGCCACGGCGGCCACCACGGTGCCGCGCCGGTCGGTGGTGACGAAGCCCTCGCTGGCCAGCTGCTCGTAGGCGTACAGCACGGTGTTGCGGGCCAGGCCCAGCTCCTCGGCCAGCGCGCGCGACGCGGCCAGCCGCGTGCCCGCAGCCAGCGTGCCGTTGCGAATCGCCGCGCGCAGGCATTCGTGCAGCATGCGCTGGCGCGGCCAGCCGCGATGGCGGTTCTGCGCGGCGTAGCCGTCGATCAGCAAGGCAAAGTCCATTCGTGGCTCCATTAAAACAATGATTACTGGACCTGTTTAAGGGGCCAGCCAGCCATTATATTGCGGCTTCAACCTTTTTGGATGGAGATCATGACCGAACCAGCAAGCCACGCCGCACCGAGCGAACGCACCCGCGTCCGCCGCATTCCGACCAACGCGCATTACGACACCGCCACGCTGCACGCGATTATCGACGACGCCTACCTGTGCCACATCGCCTTCGCCGACGACAAGGGGTCGCACTGCATCCCGACCGCCTGCTGGCGCGAAGGGAACCACCTGTACATCCACGGTTCCAACGGCAGCCGCATGCTCAAGCGTTTGACGGAGAGCGAGACCTGCGTGACCATCACGCACCTCGACGGCCTGGTGATGGCGCGTTCGGCGTTCAACCATTCGATGAACTACCGCTCGGCGATGGTCTACGGCCGCTTCGAGGTGGTGGCGGACGAGGGCGAGCGGCGCCGCACGATGGAGGCGTTCATGGAGAAGCTGGCGCCGGGCCGCCAGGCCGACATCCGGCCGGGATCGGACAAGGAATACGCGGCCACCACCATCATGCGCGTCGCGCTCGACGAAGCGGCCTGCAAGGTGCGCGCCGGCGGCCCGGAGGACGACGAGGAGGACATGAGCTGGCCGGTGTGGGCGGGCGTGCTGCCGTTCGAGCGCGTGCAGATGAAGCCCATCACCGATCCGGCCTGCACCCACGCCGCGCCGGCGTACGTGGTCGGCTGGCAGAAGTGGTAGCGCACTTTTTTACTGGCGCTGCCGGGACTCGCGATACCACAAGCCCAACATGCACAGGGTAAACGCCAGTGCGAAGGGCGCAATCGGCAAGAGAAGCCCGGCGGAGGCCACGTCACCGGCGCGGGCGGCACGCGCCGCATAGGTCGTGGTGGCGTCGCGCCGCAAGGCCCGCTGCCACGCCGGCCAGTCCTTGACGTCGTAGACATATTCCAGCGCCGGCGCCTCCATGCCGGCCGCATCGAACCTCATCCACCCAGCGCGGCGCGGCCACCATGCGCCGCATCGGGAATCGGCCTTGTCGGCGCGTGCCAGCAGCGGCAGCGCGGGGCCGCCGTCGGCCGGCTGCGCGCTTGCCGCCGCGCCTCCCTCGACGCAGACTTCGCTGCGCAAGCCTTGCAGCGGCATAGGGTCCGGCATCCGCCAGATGGTTTTTTGAACGCCCGCCAGCGCGATCTTGTCCATCGCACCCTGCCACCATAAGGCCAGTGCTTGCGGCGAGTTGATGGCGTAGCGGTGCCAGTCCGATACGCCTATCCACACCACTCGGCCCTGCTGAAAATCGCGCTGCCAGAGCCAGGGCTGCTTCCTGCTGTCGCGCGCCGCCACGGACCACGGCGCAACGGCGTTATCGTCGGGATTCAAGGCGGCGGGCGGCATCGCCAGCACGGCGCCGGCGACGGCGAACTGGCGCGTGTCCTCCTTCTCCGTGGTGGGCGATTGCGGATGCAGGCGCAGGCCGAACTCGCGCTGCCACATCGCCGCATCGGCGGCGTTCGCGCCCAGCACAACCAGCGGCGTGCCTTGCCGTGTCTGCGCCAACAGTGCGCCGCGCGCGGAAGGATTCATGTGTTCCACGTAGGCGGCATCGACAAACATCGCGTTCGGCGCCGTCAATGGAGCGCGCGCGGTTTCGCTGCGTGCAACGGCCTTGCCCAGGGTGACACTCCAGTCCAGCACCGCGTTGCCGTCGGCCAGCAGCTGGTTCAATGCGCGCGCGTCGAACGATGGCGCATCGAAGCGGCCCTGTATCTGCAAGGGCATCGGCTCCTTTACCTGCAATGGTATCGGGCCTTGGGCGATCGCCTTGCCGGCGGCGTCCAGCAGGCGCGCCTGCAATACCATGGCCTCCGCCACCGGCGGCAGCCACTGAACGCTCAGCGACGACGTTCCGGCGCCGGACAGATTGGAGTCCGCCAAAACCTGCTTGTTCTCGGCCAGCAGCTGCAAGCGCCATCCCGCCTGCGCCGGCGCGCGGCGCACCGTCAGCGTGAAGATACGGCCCAGCGATATCGAGCGCGGGAAGTCCAGCCAGAGCTGGTCGGCCGCGCCTGGCGTCCATTGCACGGGGCGCGCTGGCAGGTCGCGCCACTCCGCCTCTCGCAGGCCATCGCCGCTCAGGGCGACGGTTTGGGCGCGCGTTATCGCTTGCAGGGATGCTTCGCCGATGCCGCCGGATGCGTCGGTCGTCACCTTCGCGATGTTCTCGCCGGCCTGCGGCAAGCGTATATCGGCCAGTGCGATGGCCAACGACGACGAGGCCACCAAGACCAGCGCGGCATCGATCCATTTGCGCTTGCGGCCATACAGCATGCCGCTGACTGCGCCGGCGGCCAAAACTGCCACGGGAACGGCGACGGACGTCAATTCCATGTTCATCATTTCGACGGCTCCTTGCCGCTCCAGGCCTGACGGAATGGTGTATCCGTCGATGTCCGTGCTTGCAGCAGCACCGGGGCGTCCGTCAGCGTGCCGCGCAACCATGCACGCAATTCGCCGCGACAGGCGGCACAGCCGTCCTGCACATCCTGCACCGCGCGTTGCGCGCTCAGTTTCTGTTCCGGATCGGCGATGCGGGCGGCGATGGTGTCGCGGGCGGCCTTGCTCCACAGGGCCGGCAGCGCGCCGTCCTGCGACAAGGCCTGAACCAGTTCGCGCACTTCGGTAGGCACCGTGTCGCCGGCGGTGCCTTGTGCGCGCTTGTAGCTTAATACGCCGACGATGTCGCCGCTCATGCGCTTCTCTTCCTTCAGCGCGGGCGGCACGAAGGCGGTGCGGTGCAGGTAGATCCGCTCCGCAGCCTGCAGCTCCTTGATCGCGTCCAGCGCTTTATATTCTGGCGGCAGTGCGGGCTTGGGCGAGATCGCGCGCAGTGACTTTTCCGCGTCCCACATGGCGGACAGTGCGCGCTTCAGTATCGCCTTGGTCTTGGGGTCGAAGATGGTGGCGTTGTCTTCCTGGTCGTGCGCGTGGCCGAACTCCTTCACCACCGACATCTCGCTGCCGAAGGCCGCCTTGCCGCCGTGGTGTTCTTCGCCTTCGTGGTCGTGCTCATCGCCGAACAGGCTGGATTCTTCGCCGAGGAATTGGCCGTAGCGCAGGCGCAGGCTGGCCTGGTCCGATGCGATGGCTTCGCTGCGCGCGCGCACCGTGGCCGCCGGCATGCCGGGGTGGGCTTGCATGTCGGCCACCAGCTGTTCGGTGTCGATGATGATCTGGCGCTGGCTGCGCAGGTTTTCGGGCTTGGACAGCGATGGCAGCGCGCTGGCGTCCAGGCTTTCCGCTTCCGGTGCGGGCAGGCGCAGAGTGTAGGTGGGCGATTGGGTGGTGTGCGGATTGTCCGGCGAGTTGTCGGTTGCGCGCACGAAGAAATACAGTTCATCGCCCGGTTCCATGCCGAGTTCCGCCAGCGTCCATTGTTTTTTCCAGTTGCGGGTTTTCGGATCGGACGATTGGGGCAGCGGCACTTCACGGTCAGTGAAGCGGATATTCTCGCCGCTGCCACGCGCCAGCGTCATGTGCAGACTGGCGCGGACGATGGCGTAGTCGTCGCGGGCGCTGACGGCGATCTGCGCGGTCTTCGCGTCCTTGGAGAGGATGTGTATCAATTCGTTCGGCTCGATGATGGTCACTTGCGGCGCCTGGTCGGGCGTGACGCGGATGTTGTAGCGGGTGCTGTTCTTGCCGCGCGCGCGCCAGAACGTGGATTCTTCGACGCGCTTCATCGCGCAGGCTTCGGTGACGGGCAGGATGACGCCGTCGCCCAGCTCCACCGCCGGCTGCGCGCCGCTGGGGTTGCGCACGCACCAGCGCACTTCGGAGAATTGCGGTGCCTGGATGTCGCGGGCTGCGGTTTCAAACTGCTTGGCGCCGGTGTAGACCGGCGGCGTTACGCGCAGGTAGATTTCGCCGTCGACAATCGGCCTTGGCGCCTGGCTGGCTGCGGCTGGCGCGCTGGCGGCGGTTTGCTTGCCGTGGTAGCCCCATGCGGCGCCTGCAGCGGCAAGGCTTAGCAGGATGGGCAGGATGCTCATTCGCACACGGTTGCGGGCGATGCGGCGGTAGTCGTCGTCACCCAGCACGGCGGCCAGGCGGGCTTGCAGGCGTTGTTGCTGTAGCCTGGCGATCGGCGTGGTGGCGTCGGCCGCCAGCAGCGTGCTGCTGTCTTCCAGCGCGGGGATGGCGGCGTTCAGCCAAGAGGTCCATTCGCGTTTGATGCGCTGGCGCCAGCGGTAGATGTCGACGGCCAGCCAGGCGCCCCATGGCAGCATGGCCGCGATCACCAGCGGGCGAGCCGCGTGCAGCAGGACCAGGGCTGCGGCAAGCGGCGCCAATGCGGCCAGCCATTGGGGGACGCGGCGGCGCAGGACGGCGGCCCACAGGTGGCGGCGCAGGGTGTCAGCTTCGCCGTGCATGGCTCAGTATCCGTTCGAGTAAAAACAGCGCAAGCAGGACAAGGGCGAGCCAGGCGGCGGGCTTGGCATCGGTGATGGCGGGCAGCGCGCTGCGGGTACCGCCCAGGGTTTGCGATGGCATCGGGTAGGCCGGTGCGGGGGCGGGGCTTAGCTGTTGCCACGCTTCGTAGAGGGCGCGGGCGGTGTCGGCGTCGCGCGGGGGGAGGGCGTCCGAAGTCCACAGGCGGCCGCGCGGGGAGTCGGCGTATTTCAGGGTGAGGCCGTTGATGTTCAGCGTGGAGGCGTTTGCCAGTTCGGGAAACGCGGGGCTTGGCGCGGCCAGCCACCAGTGCGGGGCGCGCCAGTTGGCGGGCGGCGCGGATGGGGATTCCCAGATGATCAGCTCCGTCGCAGTGGCCGGTTCGGCGGCGAGCGTGTAGCGTTCAGCGCCATCGCCGGCGCGGGCAAAGGCGGCGAGCAACGAACGCCAGGCGGCGCCCTGCTCCTGCGCGCCGGCCAGCACGATGTGATGTCCGCCCCGCAGCGGTCCGGCAGGCGCGGCCGACGCGGCGGCGGTGGGGGCGGCGGCGGGCGGCAGCTTGGTGCGCAGTTCGACCTGGTGGCTGAACGGCGGCACGCGGGCCGGCATCGCTATCTGTTCGCCACGTGCGACGATCAGAAGGCGCGCGCTGGGGCGCCAATCGCGCTCGTGCTGGCGCAGCCATTGCAGGCCGTTCGGCGGCAGTTCGATGCGCTGGGCGGCGCTCATGCCGGCGGCGGTGATCTGCTGCTCGGCCCAGGCCTTGTCCACGCCGGCGTCCAGCAGCACGGTGTCGCCGCGCCATGGGAAGATGGTCGCGGCCAGCCAGGCGATCAGCGTCACCAGCATCAGGCAGCGCACCAGCAGCAGCAAGCGGTCGCGCCATCGCCATACGCGCAACTGCTCCGGCGCGGCCGATGGCAGGAAGCGCGCGGTCGCCAACGGCTCGGCCTTCAGGCGCTGGCGTTTTTGGCGATGCCACCACACCGGCAGCAGCAGCACCGGCAGCGCAAGCCACCACAATGGATAAGAACTCAACATCATTTTGCGCGCGCTCCCGCCAGCTGCAACCAGCTGCGCAGCACTGCGCCCAATGGCTGCTCGATGCGCGCCTCGTAGTGGACGATATTGTTTTGACGGCAGCTGGTCGCCACCGCGTCGAAATGCGCGCGGCTCTGCTGCCTGTAGCTTTCGCGGTCCGCGTTGCTCATGCGGTGCAAGCCGTCGCTCCGTTCCGGGTCGCGGTAGGCCGCGCCGGCCTTGAAGCTGGCATCGACTTCCGCTTGCGTGCGCAAGGTCAGCAGCCGCACGTCATGCCGCAGGCGGCGCAGGCGCAGCAGCGCTTCGCTCAGCGGCGATGGCCAGTCGAGGAAATCGCTGGCGGCGAATATCAAACTCGGTGAGCGGGCGAAGTGCAAATTCGCTTTCAGCACCTCGGCGCCGGGCAGGCCGCCTTCCGGCTTGGCCTTGGCCAGTTGCGCCAGCACGCGCTGCAACTGGCGCGGCCCGCGCGAGGCTTGCGTGAATTCAACCTTGCCGCCGCTGCACACCACCAATCCGAACGCGTCGCCCTGCCGCTGCGCGATGGCCGCCACGCAGGCCAGCACGGTGCGCGCGAACCACAGCTTGTCGACACCGTTGATCTCGCGGCTGGGCTCCGCCATCGACGCGCTGGCGTCCAGCCACAGCCAGGTGGCGACGTGGCTGTCGCGCTCCGCCTCGCGAACGAAGTAGCGGTCGGCCCGCGCCAGCAGCTTCCAGTCGACGCGGCGCCACTCGTCGCCCGGCGCATAGGCGCGGTACTCGGAGAACTCGACGCCGGCACCGCGCTCGCGGCCCGCGTGCAGGCCGTGGCCCAGCCCCGCCAGCACGTGGCGGATCACCAGGTCCAAGTCCTTGGTCTGCGCCATCATCGCCGTCATGGCGGCGGCAGGTGAGGACGTCCCCGGCGCGGACGGTTTGAAAGTCGATTGCATCGCGGCTTAGTCTAGGCGGATATGCTCGCGCAGCGCCAGCAAGATGTCGGCGATCGCCACGCCATCCGCCTCCGCTTCGAAATTTCGAATGACCCGATGCGCCAGCACCGGCAGCAGCATCTCGCCGATGTCCTCGCGCGTGACTGCGAGGCGGTTGTGCATCAGAGCGCGCGCCTTGGAGGCCAGCACCAGCGCCTGCCCCGCGCGCGGGCCAGCGCCCCAGCCGACATGCTTTTTCACCGCAGGCACCGTCGTCAACGCCGGACGGGTGGCGCGCACCAGGCGCGTCGCATAGGCCAGCAGATGGTCGCCGATCTCGATGTCGCGCACCAGCTGCTGCAGGCGCAGAAGCGTCTCCACGTCCATCACCGGGTCGGCATCCTTCAAGCCGGCGTGGGTGGTGGCGGAGACCATCGCGATTTCCTCTTCCTCGGTCGGATACACCACGTCGATGCGCAGCAGGAAGCGGTCCAGCTGCGCCTCCGGCAGCGGATAGGTGCCGGCCTGCTCGATCGGGTTCTGCGTCGCCAGCACGAAGAAAGGCATGGGCAGCCGGTGCGTCTGGCCGGCGAAGGTCACGCTGCGTTCCTGCATCGCCTCCAGCAGCGCCGATTGCGTCTTCGGCGGCGCACGGTTGATCTCGTCGGCCAGTAGCACCTGCGTGAACACCGGCCCTCGCTGGAAGCGGAACTCGCGCTTGCGCGTCGCATGGTCCTCTTCAAGGATCTCGGTGCCGACGATATCGGACGGCATCAGGTCCGGTGTGAACTGCACGCGGTGGAAGTCCATGTCCGTCGCCTGCGACAACGATTTGACCAGCAGCGTCTTGCCCAGTCCCGGCACACCCTCCACCAGCGCATGGCCGCCGGCCAGCAGGCAGATGATCAGCGAATCGATCACGTTTTCCTGGCCGATGATCACACGGGACATGCTCGCCTTCAGCGCCGCCACCTTGGCGCTCAACGCGCCGATTTCATTTTCGCTCCAGGCGATTGCACTATCCAAGATCAGGCTCCCAACGCATATTGAATGATATTGACCGCGAAGCGGGTGTTGTCGACCACCAGCCAGCGCTTGTTGCGGAAGTCGTAGTCCCACTCGCAGCCGTAGTCCTTGTTGCTGTACAAAAGCCGCACGCGGCCACCGACTTCCACCGCCTTCAGGTAGTCGTGCACCAGATCGTCGCCCCAGCCGTTGAGCTCCACGCTGGTGTTGGGCGGGCCGTCGAAATGGAAGAAGCTCGAATACACGGGATGCGTGTTCGGAATCTTGTGCAGCGCCTTCGGCCCGAAGATGCGGGCGATTTCGGCCTCGAACGATTTGGCGAACAGGCCGTCGATATCGTGGTTGCAGTCGTCCACGAACAGGAAGCCGCCGCCCTTGATGTAGCGCTCCAGGTTCTTGCGCTCGGCCGGCGTGAACTGCACCAGCTTGTGGCCGGCGAAGTAGCAGAACGGCGCTTCCAGCATCTTCGGGTCCGACAGCGCGACGATGCGCTCGACGGGATCGACCCGCAAGGTCGTGTATTCGACCAGCGAATTGAGCACGTTGCTCGGCATGCGGATATCGACATCCCAGTCGCCCGACTCGTAGGTCAGGCGGGTGAAGTAAAAATCGTAGTTGGCCACGGCCCTGCCTTACACCGCGTCCGACAGGGAGGTGAAGTTGAAGTCGCGTATCTTCATCGGCGGGATCAGCATCTGGAACCGTACCTCGTCGCCGCCGATCACCACCGGCTTGCCCAGTTCATCGATATTGTTCAGCATCGACACCGGGCTTTCGTTGAAACGGAAGTTCTTGATCGGATGCTTGATCTTGCCGTTCTCGATGTAGAAGGTGCCGTCGCGCGTGAGGCCCGTCAGCAGCAGCGACTGCGGATCGACCATGCGGATGTACCAGGTGCGCGTGACCAGCACACCCTTCTTGGTCGACGCGATCAACTCCTCGGTCGACTTGCCGCCGCCCGCCATGATCATGTTGCCGTGCCGGCCCGACGCGCGCTGGCCCTGCTTCTCGGCCCAGTAGCGGGTATAGTCGAGCGAGGCCACCTTGCCGCCCTTGATCACGTCGGCGCGTTCGCGCGCCAGCATCGACGAGTCGTCCCACGCCAGCACCGGCACGTCCTTGTCCCAAGGGTCGGCCCAGACGTTGACCTGCTCATCGAACAGCTTCTCGCCCAGGCGGTTGCCGCCGCCCTTCTTCGACAGGAAGCTGCGGCCCTCGTCGGCGCGCCGCGCGTCGAAGGCGCCGAACATGCGGCCGATGATTTCCGATGTCGCAGCCGGCTCCAGGATCACCGTGTAGCGGCCCGGCTCCAGCGCCTTGGCGTCCACCGATTTCAACGCCTTCTCGATCGCGATCTCGGATGCCTCGCGCGCATCGAACTTCTTCGCATCGGTGGCCGAGCGCGTGGCCCAGCCGGAGCCGCGACCATCCTCGGTGCGGGTGGTGATGGTGAAGCCAAGATTGCTCAAGGTCTGGTGGCCGAACACGCCGTTCGAGTTGGCCACCGTTTCAAAGCCGGTGGTGTCGCTGAAGAAGCCCGCAGCGACCAGCCCCTGCTTGCGGCAGGCGTTGATGCTGGCCGCCGCCACTTCGGCGCGGTATTCGGGATCGATGGCGGCGGTGGCCTCGTTGTACGTGGCGGACGGCTTGTACTCCTGCTTCTTGATCGCCGGCTGGAACTCCGGGTTCTCCGGCGCCAGGCGCGCCACGTCCTCGGCGCGGCGCACGGCGCGCTCCAGCGCCTTGTCGTCGAACTCATTGATCGAGGCCGTGCCCTGGCGCTTGCCGAAGGCGACGCTGACGGTCAGCTGCGTATTCTCGGTCAGGCCGGCGGTCGACACGGCGTTGCGCGCGTAGCGAATATTGCCATTGCGGCTGCCGCTGATCTGCACGCGACACTCGTCGGCCTTGGACAGCGACATCACCTTGTCGCAAATGCGTTTTGCTTCTTCCTGATTCAGCATCTTCATTGTTTATCCTATCTTGCGAGCGGTGTTGATGACGTTGATGCCGTTGAAGCGCGTGGTCGGCGATCCGTGCGATACCGCGCTCACCTGCGAAGGCTGGCCCTTGCCATCGAAGAAGGAGCCGCCCATGCGCCAGTCGCGTTCATCGCACAGCGCCGAGCAGGCGTTCCAGAACTCCTGCGTGTTGGACTGGTAGGCCACGTCCTCCAGCTGGTTGGTGATCTTGCCGTTCTTGATTTCGAAATACAGTTGGCCGCCGAACTGGAAGTTGTAGCGCTGCTGGTCGATCGAGTACGAGCCCCGGCCCAGGATGTAGATGCCCTTCTTGATGTCCTTGACCATGTCGTCCGGCGTGAGCGGCTTCCTGCCCGCCTCCAGCGACACGTTGGGCATGCGCTGGAACTGCACGCTGCTCCAGCTGTCCGCGTATGAGCAGCCGTGCGATTCCTTCTCGCCGATGATGGCCGCCTGGTCGCGCGTGGCCTGGTAGTTGACCAGGATGCCGTTGCGGATCAGGTCCCAGCGCTTCGATGCCACGCCCTCGTCGTCGTAGCCCACGCAGCCCAGCGAGCCTGGCGTGGTTTTGTCGGCGACGATGTTGACCAGCTCCGATCCATACTTGAAGTTCTTGCTCTTCCACTTGTCCAGCGTGGCGAAGCTGGTACCGGCGTAGTTGGCCTCGTAGCCCAGCACGCGATCCAGCTCGGTGGCGTGGCCGACCGACTCGTGGATGGTCAGGAACAGGTGTTCCGGCGACAGCACCAGGTCGTACTTGCCCGGTTCGACGGTTTTCGCGGTCAGCTTCTCGCGGGCCTGGCGGCCGGCGGCGCGCGCGTCCTCGATCAAATCGTAGGCGCCCTTGTACAGCGTGGTGACGTTGCCGGCGGCCTTGATCTTGTTGGCGTCCTTCGCGTCGAAGAACTCATAGCCCATGCTGGCCGGCGACGACAGCCCGTCGCGCGTGCGGAAGCGGTTGGTGGCCTTGTCGACGGCGGTGGCGGTCAGCGGCGCCCACAGGCGGTGGATGTCCTGGTCGATGTAGGAGCCGTCGGTGGAGGCGAAGTACTTCTGCTGGTTCACCTGGAACAGGTTGGACGACATGAAGCTGGCGCCCGCGTCCAGGCCGGCCTTGTTGGCGGCGATGAGCATCTCGGCCTTTTCCTTGATCGGCACGGTGCGCCAGTCCTTCTTGAACTGCGTGGCCCACGCCACTTCGCCCACGCCCTTGACGGGGGCCAGCACCACAGGCTCGGTTTGCAGCTTGGCGTTGGCGCGCGCGATGGCGACCGCCTGGCGCGCGGCGGCGGCCACCGAGTCCGGCGTCATCACGTTGGTCGAGCAGAAGCCATAGGCGCCGTTGGCGATCACGCGCACGCCGACGCCGGAGGATTCGGTGTTGACGATGTTTTCCACGTTCAGGTCGCGCGTGGTGAGGAACTGGTTCAGGTAGCGGCCGATACGGACGTCGCAGTAGCTGGCGCCGGCCTTGGTGGCGGCGTTCATCGCGGCGTCGGCCAGCGATTTCTTGAACTGCACGGCCACGGGGTTGAGCAGCTCCTCGGCCGCGATGGCGTTGCCGAACACCGGTATCAGCAAGCTGCCGCCCGCCGCCGCACCGATTTTTAGAAATGAACGTCGTTCCACTTTGACTCCCTGATGAACGTAACAGGGCCGGAATCGGATCCGGCCCCTGATGCCTTACACCGCGTCCGACAACGAGGTGAAGTTGAAGTCGCGCACCCGCATCGCCGGTATCAGCAACTGGTACTGCGACTCGTCACCCGCCAGGATTTCCGGCCGGCCCAGTTCCTCGATGTTGTTCAACATCGTCACCGGGCTTTCGTTGAAGCGGAAGTTCTTGATCGGATGCTTGATCTTGCCGTTCTCGATGTAGAAGGTGCCGTCGCGCGTCAAGCCGGTCAGCAGCACCGACTGCGGATCGACCATGCGGATGTACCAGGTGCGCGTGACCAGCACGCCCTTCTTGGTGTTGGCGATCAGCTCCTGGGTCGACTTGTTGGTGCCGGCCATGATGATGTTGCCCGGCGAGCCGACGGCGCGCTTGCCCTGCTTCTGCGCCCAGAAACGCGAGTAATCCAGGTTGGCCACCTTGCCGCCCTTGATGATGTCCATGCGCTCGCGGGCCAGCATGTTCTGGCCGTCCCACGGCAGCACCGCCACGTCCTTGTCCCAAGGGTCGGCCCAGACGTTGACCTGCTCGTCGAACAGCTTCTCGCCCATGCGGTTGCCGCCGCCCTTCTTCGACAGGAAGCTGCGGCCCTCGTCGGCCTGGCGCGCATCGAAGCCGCTGAACATATAGCCCAGCAGGTCCGAGGTCGCCGCCGGTTCCAGGATCACCGTGTAGCGGCCCGGCTCCAGCGCCTTGGCGTCCACCGATTTCAAGGCCTTCTCGATCGCCACGTTGGACGCCTCGCGCGCGTCGAACTTGCCGACGTCGCCCACGCTGCGCTTGACCCAGCCCGAACCGCGGCCGTCTTCCGTACGCACGGTGACGGTGAAGTCCAGCCCCGTATCCTGCTGGTAGCCGAACACGCCGTTGGAGTTGGCGATGGTGGTGAACTGCGCGCTGTCGGTGAAGAAGCCCGCCGCCACCAGCTTGTTCTTCCTGCTGTTCTCGATGCTGTAGGCCGCCACCTGCGCGCGGAATTCGGGATCGATGTCGGCGGTCTTCTGGAAGAAGGTCTGGCTGGCCTTGTATTCCTGCTTGGTCGGCGTCGGCATGAACTCCGGATTCTCCGGCGCCAGGCGGGCCAGGTCCTCCGCGCGGCGCACGGCTTTTTCCAGCGACTTGTCGTCAAACTCGTTGATGCTGGCGATGCCCTGCTTCTTGCCGAAGGCGACCGACACGGTCATCTGCGTATCCTCGATCAAGCCGGCGGTCGACACGGCGTTGCGCGCGTAGCGGATGTTGCCCTTGCGGCTGCCGGTGATGTTCACTTCGCACTGGTCGCCCTTGGAAAGGGACAGCACCTTGTCGCAGATGCGTTTTGCTTCGTCTTGACTCAAATTCTTCATCTCGTGGTCTCCAGGGCTTAGCCGATTTTGCGTGCGGTGTTGATGACGTTGATGCCGTTGAAGCGCGCCGTGCTGGCGCCGTGCGACACCACCGACACCTGCGAAGGCTGCCCTTTGCCGTCGAAGAAGGAGCCGCCCATGCGCCAATCGCGCTCGTCGCACAGGCCGGCGCAGGCGTTCCAGAACTCCTGCGTGTTCGACTGGTAGGCCACGTCCTCCAGCATCTCGCCGATCTTGCCGTTCTTGATTTCGTAGAACAGCTGGCCGCCGAACTGGAAGTTGTAGCGCTGCTGGTCGATCGAGAAGGAACCGTCGCCGACGATGTAGATGCCCTTCTTGACGTCCTTGACCATCTCGTCCGGGGTCATCTTCTTTTTACCCGCCTGCAGCGAGACGTTGGGCATGCGCTGGAACTGCACGCTGCTCCAGTTGTCCGCGTACGAGCAGCCGTGCGATTCCTTCTCGCCGATGATGTGGGCCTGGTCGCGCGTGGCCTGGTAGTTGACCAGGATGCCGTCCTTGATGATGTCCCAGCGCTTGCACTGCACGCCCTCGTCGTCGTAGCCGACGTTGGCCAGCGAGCCCGGCGTGGTCTTGTCGGCCACGATGTTGACCAGGTCCGAGCCGTACTTGAATTTCTTCGACTGCCATTTGTCGAGCGTGGCGAAGCTGGTGCCGGCGTAGTTGGCCTCGTAGCCCAGCACGCGATCGAGCTCGGTCGGGTGGCCGACCGATTCGTGGATGGTCAGCCACAGGTGTTCCGGCGACAGCACCAGGTCGTACTTGCCCGGCTCGACCGACTTGGCGGTCAGCTTCTGCTTGGCCTGCTTGCCGGCCGCGCGCGCGTCCTCGATCAGGTCGTAGGACTTGGTGTACAGCGTGGTCACGCCGCCGGCCGCCTTGATCTTGTGCTCGGGCCGCGCGTCCAGGTATTCGTAGCCCATGCCGACCGGCGCCGACAGGCCCTGGCGCGAGCGGAACTTGTTGGTCTTCTGGTCGACGGCGGTGGCGAACACCGGCATCCACAGGCGGTGCATGTCCTGGTCGATGTAGGAGCCGTCGGTGGAGGCGAAGTACTTCTGCTGGTTCACCTGGAACAGCAGCGACTGCATGAAGCTGGCGCCGCCCTCCATGCCGGCCTTGTTGGCGGCGATCAGCAACTCGGCCTTGTCCTTGATGGCGACGGTGCGCCAGTCCTTGACGATGGGCGTGGCCCACGCCACTTCGCCCACGCCCTTGACCGGCGCCAGGATCACCGGTTCGGTCTGCAGCTTGGCGTTGGCCTTGGCGATGGCGACCGCCTGGCGCGCGGCGCCGGCCACGCCGTCCGGCGTCATGTCGTTGGTGGCGGCGAAGCCGTAGGCGCCGCCGGCGATCACGCGCACGCCGACGCCGGCCGACTCCGTGTTGACCACGTTTTCGACGTTCAGGTCGCGGGTGGTGATGAACTGGTTCAGATAGCGTCCCACCCGCACGTCGCAGTAGGAAGCGCCGGCCTGGGTCGCCGCGGTCATCGCGGTGTCGGCCAGCATTTTCTTGAATTGAAGGGCGACTGGCTTGAGCAGCTCTTCCGCCGCGATTGCGCGGCCGAAGGCGGGCAGCAACATCGTGCCCAGGGCCAGACTACTAACATTGAGGAATGCACGTCGTTCCATCGTATCTCCAAAAACGTAACAGCAAGGATAGGATTGCGGGCCGGTCGCCCGGGATTCTGCTTTTTATTTGCTCTTCCAGCTGGAACTACTTCGTTACCGCTCGTTGCTTCGCACTACACCTGAATATCCGCCGCCGTTTCCGCGGGTTTTGCAATATTAGCGCCGGATTAAGGAACGAGATAGGCAAAATGTGTGCCACGGGTTTTCATGTTGCAAGTTGGTGCATTTGCCATGTTTGCCGTGGCCCGGGTGTCCGCCGGACTGTCCGCGCGAGTGTCCGCGAGTGTCCGGAAGTGTCCGCCAGGTGTCCGCCGGCCGCGCGGTCACTGCGGGATGGAGCGCCGTCCCAATTCGCTTGACCAACTTGCAAGGTTGGCCGATGATCGCGCTGGGCGAGCGGCTGCGCGTCGCCACAACCATGATCCATCAGGAGACCCTGCATGAAACGAACCGTACTTGCCGTCCTCGCCACCACCATGCTGATCGCGGGCGGCGCCTTCGCCGCCGAGGACGCGGCGCTGAAGGCCGCCATCGCGGCGCCGTCGCGCACGCCGGCCAATGTGGAGCGCGACGTCTATCGCCATCCGTACGAGACGCTGAGCTTTTTCGGCATCAAGCCGACCATGACGGTGGTCGAGCTGGCCCCGGGCGGCGGCTGGTACACCGAGATCCTGGCGCCCTATCTGCGCGACCACGGCAAGCTGATCGCCGCCGGCAACGACCTGGCCTCGCCCAATGCCAACGAGCGCAAGGCGGCCGAGCGCTTCATGGCGTACCTGAACACCAAGCCCGAGGTGTACAACAAGGTGGCGCTGGGCGTGTTCTCGCCGCCGCGCAACAAGTATGAGTTCGCGCCGGCCGGCAGCGTCGACATGGTGGTCACGTTCCGCAACATCCACAATTGGATGGCGGGCGGGCCGGACACCCTGAAGCCGCTGTTCGCCAGCGTCTTCACCAGCCTGAAGAAGGGCGGCGTGTTCGGCGTGGTGGAGCACCGCCTGCCTGCCTCCAAGACCCAGGACAAGGAGGCCAGCACCGGCTACATGCATGAGAAATATGTGATCGGCCTGGCCGAGGCGGCCGGCTTCAAGCTGGCCGACAAGTCGGAGGTCAACGCCAATCCGAAGGACAACGCCGAGCACAAGGAAGGCGTGTGGGCGCTGCCGCCGACCTACGCCAACAAGGACGAGGACCGCGCCAAGTACAAGGCCATCGGCGAGAGCGACCGCATGACGCTGAAGTTCGTCAAGCCGTGATCAGAAGCGCGTGAACTTGGTCTCGTCCGGCGCGCCCTCGGCCACCAGGTCGAGCTTGCGCGACGGACGCGCCGGCGCCGGCTTGGCGCCCGGCCTCAGCACGGCGGCGCGCCGTGGCGCGGCGCGCGGCGCGGTGTCGACCGCGTACTGCTTGAACACCGCCATCAACAGGCCCAGCTGCTCGGCCTGGGCGCTCATCTCCTCCGACGTGGCCGCCAGCTCCTCCGAGCTGGCCGCGTTGACCTGGGTGGTCTGGCTCAGCTGACCCACCGCGCTGTTAATCTGCCGCACGCCGGAGCTCTGCTCCTCCGACGCCGCCGCGATCTCCTGCACCAGTTCCGACGTCTTGCGAATATTCGGCGCCAGCGCGTCGAACATCTGGCCGGCCTGCTCGGCCAGCTCCACGCTGTCGGCCGCCACCTTGCCGATTTCCTGCGCCGCCACCTGGCTGCGCTCGGCCAGTTTGCGCACCTCGGCCGCGACCACCGCGAAGCCCTTGCCGTGCTCGCCCGCACGGGCCGCCTCGATCGCCGCGTTCAGCGCCAGCAGGTTGGTCTGGTAGGCGATGTCGTCGATGATGCCGATCTTGCCGGCGATCTGCTTCATCGCCATCGCCGTGGCCTTGACCACCTCGCCGCCGCGCGCCGCGTCCACCGCCGCCTGGGTGGCGATGCCGTCGGTGACCTTGGCGTTCTCGGTGTTCTGCGCGATCGACGCCGTCATCTGCTCGATCGAGGCGCTGGTCTCCTCGACGCCGGCGGCCTGCTCGCTGGCCGCCTGCGACAGCGATTGCGCGGTCGAGCTCACCTCCTCGGAGGCGCCGGCCAGGCTGCCGACCACCATCTGCACCTCGCGCACGATGCCCGACAGGCTGCGCGCCAGCCACACCGCCAGCACGCAGCCCAGCACCGAGATCAGGATGTCCATGCCCAGTATCAGCCGCTTGGCGGAGTCGGTCACTTCCGTCATGGCGGCCGATTCGGCCCGGGTCTCGCCGTCGTTGACCTTGAGCAGCTTGCGGAAGGCGGCGGCGATGGCTTCGTCCGCGCCCTTGATGGACTTGTCCATCTCCTGCGCCGACATGCCCTTCTCGTGCATGGCCTCCAGCTGGGTCATGCTGTCGCCGTAGCTGCGGGTGGCGGCCACCACGTCGCTCAGCAGCGTCTGCTCCTCGGGCGTGAGGCCGCCGGCCCCCTTGTAGTCGCCCATGCTCTTGTCGATGGCGGCCAGGTCGGCGCGGAACTTGCTGTTGTTGTCGCCGCCGCGCAGCATGTAGTTCTTGAAGTGATGGACCGCCTCGCCGTGCGCGGTGACGCCCTCCAGCACGGCGTTCTTGCGCGCCAGCGTGATGGTCTCGAAATCGTTCCAGTGCCCGTGCAGCGAACTGAGCTTGGCGAACGCGATCACGCCCAGCAGCACCACCAGCAGCACGATGCCGCCAAAGCCGGCATGCAGCCGGGTTTCCATTTTCATCTGTTTGAACATGAGCGCTTTCTCCAATCGGCGGGGAGGGTCACGAGTCATTGTGAACCAATCGGCCGCCGCAATTCTCACCAATTCCCACCTGTGGCGCGCATCCCACGCGGCCGCCGGATGGGCCCGCTAGGAAGCCTGCGCCAACGCGCCGCCCTCGGCCAGCGCGGCCAGCTCGCTGGCCGCCACCACGTGCTGCACGTTGAGCAGCAACACGAAGCGGCCATCCACCTTGCCGATGCCCTGCAGCAGCTCGGCGCGCACCTGGGCGCCGAAGCTGGGCGCCGGTTCGATCTCGGCCGGCGGTATGTCGAGCACGGCGTTGACGGCGTCGACCAGGATGCCGATCACGAAGGCGCCATCCCCGCCGCTGTCGACCTCGACCACGATGATGCAGGTGCGCTTGCCGATCGGCGACGGCGCGCGCTCCAGCCGGCGCGCCAGGTCCAGCACCGGCACCGCCGTGCCGCGCAGGTTGATGACGCCGCTGATACAGGCCGGCATCTGCGGCACCGGCGTCACGCCGGCGTACTCGAGGATCTCGCGCACCGCCAGGATGCCGATGGCGAACATCTCCTGGCCCAGCATGAAGCTGAGGTATTGCGCCGGTGTGGTCATGGTGTTCATCTGCGCCTCGCTCAGAATTTGACGAAATGCGATTCGTCCGGATCGCTCATGTCGGCCATGCGGTGGCTGCCGCCGCGCGGCCGCGCCGGCGCCTTGCCGGCCGGCCCGGGCTTGTCCGGCCTGCCCGGCTTGCGCTCCCCGCCCGCACGCGCCGGCCGCGAAGCGCCGGCCAGCGTGAAGAAGGACATGGTCTGCTGCAGCTGCTCGGCCTGGCCGCTCATCTCCTCGGCGGTGGCGGCCAGCTCCTCGGAACTGGAGGCGTTCTGCTGGGTGGTCTGGCTCAGCTGGGTGACGGCGGCGTTGATCTGGCCGACGCCGGCCGACTGCTCCTCCGACGCCGCCGTGATCTCCTGCACCAGGTTGGACGTCTTGCGGATGTTGGGCACCATCTCGTCGAGCAGGCGGCCGGCCTTCTCGGCCAGCTGCACGCTGCTCGACGCCACCTGCTCGATCTCCTGCGCCGCCACCTGGCTGCGCTCGGCCAGCTTGCGCACCTCGGCCGCCACCACCGCGAAGCCCTTGCCGTGCTCGCCCGCGCGCGCCGCCTCGATCGCCGCGTTCAAGGCCAGCAGGTTGGTCTGGTAGGCGATGTCGTCGATGATGCTGATCTTCTTGGCGATCTGCCGCATCGCCGCCACCGTCGACCTGACCGCCTCGCCGCCCTCGGCCGCCTCCAGCGCCGCCTTGCTGGCGATGCCGTCGGTGACCTTGGCGTTTTCCGTGTTCTGCGAGATCGAGGCGGTCATCTGCTCGACCGAGGCGCTGGTCTCCTCGGTGCCGGCGGCCTGCTCGCTGGCGGCCTGCGACAGCGCCTGCGCGGTGGCGCTGACCTCCTCGGAGGCGCTGGCCAGCGACTCGGCGCCGTTGTTCACCTCCTGCACCACGTGCGACAGCCTGGCTATCATGCCCTTCATCGCCGCCAGCAGGCTGGTGCTGTCGCCGTTCCTGAGCGCGACGTCGGCGCTGAGGTCGCCCTCGGCCACCTGCCGCACGATCTCGGCCGCGTAGGCCGGATCGCCGCCCAGCTGGCGCATGATGCCGTTCAGGATCAACAGGCCGATCGCCACCAGCAGCGCCAGCGCCACGCCGCCGGTCGTGTACATCAGGTTGAGCGCGTGCGCCGACGAGGTGTCGGCCTGGCGCACGGCGGCGTCGCCGTAGCCGACGTTGAGCGCCACCAGCTTGTTCAGGCTGTCCTCGGCGTCGTGGAAGAACGGCCCGGCCTCGACGACCGCCTTGTGCAGCGCGACGAACAGCTCCTTGCGCTGGCCGGGGGCGGACCGCGCGATCCGGCCGGCCGCCTCGCCGATGATCACGTCGCGCGCCTTCCAGGCATCCCACTGCTTGACGAACACCTTCCACAGCGCCTCCTCCTCGGGTTCCTGCGGCAGCGGCTCGTAGATCTTCCAGCCCTTGTCGATGCCGGCCCAGATCTCCTGCTTGCGCTTGAGCTGTTGCGCGATCTGGTCGAAGTTTTCGGGATAGGCCGCCACCGCGTCCATGGCGCGGTTGGCCGAGCGTACCGCGGTCTGGCCCTCGCTCACCTGCAGCAGCCCCTGCACCGAAGGCAGCCGGTTCCTGCCGACCTCCGCCAGCATGGCCGCGTCCTGCTTCAAGCCGACGAAGGCGATCGCGACCACCGCCACCAGCGCCAGCACCGCCACCGACAGCAGGATGATGATCTTGGCCCTGACCGTTAATGTAGACAACATATCGCCTCCCAGTTGATGAAACCGTACGGACTTGCCGGACTACGGTTGCTCCGCCAGCTCGCGCAGGCGGCGCCGCTCGTGGCGGATCCAGGCCACCAGCTCGCCGGCCGGCATCGGCTTGGCCAGCAGGTAGCCCTGCGCCATGTCGCAGCCCAGGCTGCGCAGCAGCCGCCAGTCGGCCAGCGTCTCCACGCCTTCGGCCACGGTGGCCACGCCCAGGCTCTGGCCGAGGTCCAGCGCGCTCTTGAGCACCATGTGCCGGTTCGGCCACTGCCACGCGCCGTGGACGAAGGCGCGGTCGATCTTGAGCTCGGTGAACGGGCAGCGGGCGAACTGCTGCATCGACGAGTAGCCGATGCCGAAATCGTCCATCGCCAGGCCGAAGCCCATCAGCCGCAGCCGCCCCATGTTGGTCAGCGCCTGCGACAGCTGGCGCATCACGCTGGTCTCGGTCACTTCCCACACCAGCGCGGACGGCGGCACGCCGGAGCCGCTCACCAGCGCCATCAGGCGGTCGATGAAGCCGCGCTCGGCCAGGTTGTCGGCCGACAGGTTGACCGACACCGTCAGCGGCGGCAGGCCTTGCCGCTTCCACTCCAGCAGCCGGTCCAGCACCTGGCGCACCATCAGCAGCGTGAACTCCTCCATCAGCGGCGTGCCCTCCAGCGCCTCGATGAAGTACAGCGGCGCCAGCAGCCCGCGCGTCGGATGCTGCCAGCGCGCCAGCGCCTCCAAGCCCTTCAGGTGGCCGTTCTGGATGGTCACCTTGGGCTGGAAGTGCGGGACGAATTCCTGGCGCGCGATGGCCTGCGCCAGCTCCTCCGGCGGCGGCATCTCCGGCCGCGCGCAGGCCGGGCTGACGATGGTCTTCTTGCCGGCGCGGTCGAGCAGCATGGCCAGCGCGTCCAGCTGCACCGGCTTGAGCAGCGTGCCCAGCAGGTCCATGCAGGCGTCCTCGAAGTTCATGCTCTCGATCACCTCCAGCAGGCGCGGATCGCGCGCGCTGACCACGATCAGGTTGCGCGCCAGCTGCCGTTCGCGCAGCTGGCAGGTCAGCTCGATGCCGTCCATGCCCGGCATCTCCAGGTCGGTCAGCACCAGGAACACGCCGTCGCCGCCCAGGCGCTCCAGCACCGCCAGGGCTTCGACGCCGTCGGCCGCCTCCAGCACCTCGCCGAAGTCGAGCTGGCGCAGCAGGCCGCACAGGTAGCCGCGCTGCACCAGGCTGTCCTCCACCACCAGCACGCGCTGGCCGCTCCACACGTGGAGCGGGGCGGCGGGGCTGGCGGACAGGATGGAGGTGCTCACGATGGCCGCCGTCAGTAGGAAAGCTGTTGCAGGATTTCGCGGTAGATCGCGTTCAGCGGCAGCGACTTCTCCACCCCGCCGCGCTTGACCGCCTCCTTGGGCATGCCGTACACCACGCAGCTGGCCTCGTCCTGGGCCACGGTGCGGGCGCCGGCCTTGTGCATCTCCAGCATGCCGGCGGCGCCGTCGTCGCCCATGCCGGTCATGATCACGCCCAGCGCGTTGGCGCCGGCCGCGCGCGCGGCCGAGCGGAACAGCACGTCCACCGAGGGCCGGTGGCGGTTCACCAGCGGGCCGTCCACCACCTCGACGTAGTACTGGGCGCCGGTGCGGCGCAGCAGCATGTGCTTGCCGCCGGGCGCGATCAGCACCAGCCCTTGCAGCACGCGGTCGTTGTTGGCCGCCTCCTTGACCCGCACCTGGCACACGCTGTCGAGCCGCGCGGCGAAGGCGGCGGTGAATTTCTCCGGCATGTGCTGCACCACCACGATGCCGGGCGAGACGCGCGGCAGCGCCGTCAGCACCTCCTCCAGCGCCTGGGTGCCGCCGGTCGAGGTGCCGACCGCCACCACGCGCTCGGTGGTGGCGGTCATCGGCCGGTATTCGGACGGCGGCAGGATGGCGTCCGCGTTGAGCTTGGCCGTGACCGGCGGCGGCGCCGGCCGGTTAACCAGCTTGCCGACGCGGGCGCCGGCCGCCGCCCGCACCGCCGACACCAGCTCGTCGGCGCTGTCGTGCAGGAACTGCTTGAGGTCCAGCCGCGGCTTGGTGATGATGGCCACCGCGCCGGCGGCCAGCGCCTCGACCGAGGTCTGGGCGCCCTTCTCGGTCAGGGTCGAGCAGATCACCACCGGCGTCGGCCGCTCGCCCATGATCTTGCGCAGGAAGGTGATGCCGTCCATCTTGGGCATCTCGACGTCGAGCACGATCACGTCCGGCCACTCGGTCTTCATGCGCTCCATCGCCAGCAGCGGATTGGCCACCGCGTGGCCGACCTTGATGCCGGGCGCCGCGTTCAGCAGGCTGCTGAGCACCTGGCGCACCACGGCCGAGTCGTCGACGATCATCACGTTGATTGCGCTCATAGCTTCTCCTTGTGCGGCGATGCCGGGCGGGCGGCCAGTTCCGGCGGCACCTGCCGGCTCAGCACCTCGCCGCTGCGGATGGTGAAGATCAGCTGCCGGTGGCCCTCGCCGAACAGGCTCTCGGACACCACCCGGATGCCCTGCTGCTGCAGCAGGCTGCGCGCGTAGTCGCCGTTCTGCAGGCCGATGTCGCGCACCTTGATGGAGCGCGGGAACATGGCGCCGCCGCCGAAGATCTTGCCCTGGCACTGGGCCAGCGGCACGCCGTGCCGCAGCATGCCGCGGATCAGCAGGTCCATGGCGTCGGCGCCGTACATGCCGGGCTTGTCGTGGCGCTTGCGGGCGCCGCTGCCCGGCAGCAGGAAGTGCGACATGGCGCCGATGCGCAGGCCCGGATGCCACAGCGTGACCGAGACGCAGGACCCCAGCAGCGTACGCACGCGGAACTGCTCGTCGCCGACGAAATAATCGCCGGGCATCAGGAAGATATCGATGAGCTTGGAGTCGGGCATGGTCGGCGTCGCGATCATGGTTTGCGGTAGATCGAGGGGGCCACGGCGACCAGGGTGTCGTTGATGTCGTTCAGCGTTTCCGAGTGGCCGATCAGGAAGTAGCCGCCCGGCCGCAGCAGCGCCAGCAGGCGCGCCACCACCTGGCGCTTGGTCGCCAGGTTGAAGTAGATCATCACGTTGCGCAGGAAGATGACGTCGAAGCTGCCCAGCTTGGGCAGCGGCTCGTTCAGGTTCAGGTGGCGGAACTGCACGCGCTGGCGCAGCGGCCGCTCGACCAGCAGCGTGCCGTCCTCGCTGCCCTGGCCCTTGAGGCAGTAGCGCTTCAGGTAGGCCAGCGGCATCTGGCTGGCGCGCTCGATCGGATAGTGACCGCAGCGGGCGCGCTCCAGCACGCGGGTGCTGATGTCGGTACCCAGCACCTCCCACGGCGCCTCGTCCAGCACGTCGGCCAGCACCATGGCCACGCTGTAGGCCTCCTCGCCGCTGGAGCTGGCCGCGCTCCAGACGCGCATGGTGGCGCGCTTGTCGCGCGCCTCCAGCGCCAGCTCGCGCAGCAGCGCGAAGTGCTTGGGCTCGCGGAAGAAATAGGTCTCGTTGGTGGTCAACAGGTCGACCGCCACCTGCAGCTCGGCCGGCTGGGCGCGGCTCTCGAGCAGGCGCAGGTAGTCGCCGTAGCTGTCGAGCTGGTAGTGCGCCAGGCGCTTGGCCAGCCGGCCGCTGACCAGCGCCTGCTTGCCGTTGGCCATGCAGATGCCGGCCGCCTCGTAGATGAAGCGCTGGAACTGCAGGAACTCGCGCTCGGTGATCATGACGACTGCCATGGCGCCGCCTCAGGCGTGGTAGCCGGCCACGGTGCCGCGCGCCATCTCGACGATCTCCTCGCTCGACAGCACGCGGCCGATGTCGAGCAGGATCACGAACTTGCCGTTGCACTTGCCGATGCCGGCGATGAAGTCGGGCCGGATGCGGGTGCCGAACGACGGCGCCGGCTCGATGTCGCCGGCGGCGATCTCCACCACCGCGTTGACCGCGTCCACCAGCATGCCCAGCACCTGCTTGCCGTCGCCGCCGTCGACCTCGACGATGACGATGCAGCTGCGCTTGCCGATCGCGCTGGGGCCGCGCTCGAAGCGCGCCGACAGGTCCATCACCGGCACCACCGCGCCGCGCAGGTTGATCACGCCGCGCACGCAGGACGGCATCATCGGCACCGTGGCCAGCGCGCCGTATTCGATGATCTCCTTGATGTGCAGGATGCCGACCGCGTACGGGTCGTCGCCCAGCATGAAGGTCAGGAACTGGCTGGGCAGCGCGGCGCCGCTCTGCAGCGCCACGATGGCACTGCTGCCGTAGGTGACCGCGTTGGCGGCCAGGTTGTTCGCTGCTGTGTGCATGGTGTCCTCTCCGGGGTTAGGCGGCCAGCGCCGCGGCGGCGCCCTTGCCGCTGACGGTGTGCATCAGCGCGGCCACGTCCAGGATCAGCGCCACCTCGCCGCTGCCCAGGATGGTCGAGCCGCTGATGCATTTGACTTCGCTGAACAGGGGGCTGAGCGGCTTGATGACGGTCTGGAATTCGCCCAGCAGGGTGTCGACCACCAGCCCGGCGCGCTGGTTGCCCAGCTTGAGCACGACAATGCTCTCGCGCCGCGTGGCGGCGCCGTCGATGCGGAACAGCGAACGCAGCCGCACGAACGGCAGCACCTGGCCGCGCAGGTTGCAGTAGTCTTGGCCCGGTTCGGTGGCGTACTCGATGCACTCCTCGATCATGTCGAGCGGGATCACGAACACCGAGGCGCCCACCTGCACCAGGAAGCCGTCGATGATGGCCAGCGTCAGCGGCAGGCGCACCGTGACGGTGGTGCCGGCGCCCTCGCGGCTGGAGACGTCGACGCTGCCGCGCAAGGCCGTGATGTTGCGCTTGACCACGTCCATGCCGACCCCGCGCCCGGACAGGTTGGTGATCTTCTCGGCGGTGGAGAAGCCGGCCTCGAAGATCAGGTTGTAGATCTCGCTGTCGGTCAGCTTGCGCTCGGGGTCGACCAGCCCGCGCTCGACCGCCTTGGCCAGGATCTTCTCCTTGCGCAGGCCGCCGCCGTCGTCGCTGACCTCGATGACGATGCTGCCCGATTCGTGGAAGGCGTTCAGCTTGATCATGCCCTTGGCCGGCTTGCCGGCCGCCACCCGCGCCTCGCCCGGCTCGATGCCGTGGTCCATGGCGTTGCGCACCAGGTGCATCAGCGGATCGCCGATCTTCTCCACCACGGTCTTGTCCAGTTCGGCATCCTCGCCGTCGACGATCAGGCCGATGTCCTTGCCCAGCTCGCGCGCGACGTCGTGCACCACGCGCTGGAAGCGGTTGAAGGTGGCGCCGATCTTGACCATGCGCAGCTCCAGCGCGGCGTCGCGCACCTCCTCCACCAGGCCCGACAAGGTGGAGGTGCATTCCTGCAGCTCGGTGTTGTGGATGTGCTGGCCGATCATGTCGGCGCGCGCGCCGGCGATGATCAGCTCGCCCACCAGGTCGATCAGGCGATCCAGCTTGTCGGAGTCGACGCGGATCGAGCGGCTCTCCTGCGCCTTCTGCTCGCTGACCTGCTTCTGCTTGGCCAGCGCGGCCTCCACCACCACCGGCGGCACGTTGCCGGCGCCGACCAGGATGCTGCCCAGCTGCTGCGGCGGCGCGTCGTCCCGCGGGTTGGCGGGATGGGACTGCTGGTGCAGCGCGCCCTCGAGCTCGTGCGCGGTGACGCTGCCGCAGCGCACCAGGATCTCGCCCAGGCGCGCGGCCTGCTCCGGCAGCGCGCGGATCAGGTCGACGTAGTGCGACACCTTGCTGTGCGGCGGGATGATGCGGATCTCGCAATCGTCCTGCACGAACTCGAACACGCCGGCGATGGCCTCGCGGTCGGCCGTGCTGTCGAAGGCGATCTCGAAGCCCAGGTAGCACAGCTCGGCGTCCATGTCGTCGGCGGCCGGCAGCGCGTCCGGCACGGTGGCGATGCCGACGATCCGGCCCAGCTTGGCCAGGTAGCGCAGGAAGGCGATCGGGTCCATGCCGTTCTGCAGCACGCCGCGGCCGAAGCGCAGCGAGATATGCCAGTAGTCGCTGTCGCCCCTGTCCTGGTCGATGCGCTCGACGCCGGGTTCGGCGTGCACCGCCAACGGCGCGTCCGCCGGCGCCGCGTGGGCGTCGGCCGAGCCGCCCGCCATGTGGCGGCGCAGCTGCTGCAGCAGCATCTCGCCCTCGGGCGCGGTGTCGGGGTCGGCGTCGAGCCGGCCGGCGGCCAGCGCGTCGGTCATGCCGGACAGATAGTCGCAGCACGACAGCAGCAGCACGATCATCTCGTCGTTGAGCGTGACGCGGCCGTCGCGCACCTCGTCGAGCAGGCTCTCGACCACGTGGGTGAAGGCGACGATGTGGTCCAGGCTGAACAGCCCGGCCGAGCCCTTGATGGTGTGCGCCGCGCGGAAGATGGCGTTGATCGCCTCGCCCTGCTCGCCCGCGATGTCGACGTTGAGCAGCGCGTTCTCCATGTCTTCCAGCAGCTCGCGGCTTTCGGTGATGAAGGTCTGTAGTGCTTCGTCCAGGTTCATGGTCATGCCCTCGGAACAAAATTAAACAGATGAAACGCGGATAAAACGATCAGGCGTGCATCAGCAGCGCGTCGCCGAAGAAGGCGCCCAGGTCCAGCATGTCGAAGACCTCCAGCACCGCCGGGCTGTGCTTGACCAGGCGCAGTTCGCGCTGGTCGGCGTGGGCGGTCTGCTTGGCCAGCATCAGCACCTGCAGGCCGGCCGTGTCGAGCTCGGTGACGCCGGACAGGTCGAGCTCCAGCACCCGGGTCTTGCGCAGCGCGTCGAGCACGATCGCCTTGAGGTCGGCGGCGCGGTAGATGGTCATCTCGCCGTCGAGGGCGACGCGGGCCACGGCGGCCCCGTTTGCATCGGACATGGCGTCCTCCGTCAGGTTATGGCATCACAAGTTTGGCCACCGCGCCCAGCAGCACCTCGGGCTTGAACGGCTTGACCACCCAGGCCTTGGCGCCGGCCGCCTTGCCCTCTTCCTTCTTGCTCTCCTGCGACTCGGTGGTGAGCATGATCACCGGCGTGAACTTGTACAGCGGCAGTTGCTTGAACTGGCGCACGAAGGTGATGCCGTCCATATTGGGCATGTTGACGTCGCACACGACCAGGTGGATCTTCTGGCCGGTGCACTTGGACAGCGCGTCGACGCCGTCGCGCCCTTCGATGACGTCGTAGCCGGCGCCCTTGAGCGCGATGCCGACCACTTGCCGCAGCGAGGCCGAATCGTCGACCACCATGATGGTTTTAGCCATGTCCTGCTCCCCGTTTAAACGTCAGAAAAAGGTGATCTCGTCGGCCGCCGCGGCCACCGGCGCGGCGTGGCTCGAGCCGCCGTGCACCGCGTGCTCCTCGGCCATGGCGTAGGTCTTCTGCAGGTCGTTCAGCAACGGCTGGGCGTCGAGCGGCTCGAGCACCTGCCCGGCCTCGTAGCGGTCGCGGTTGTCGCGCAGCAGCGCCGGCAACTGCTCCATGTTCTCGCGCACGTGCGCCATCACCTGGCTGACGCGGTCCTGGAACTGCAGCTGCACCAGCGCCTCGCCGACCTCGCCCTGGATGCCGATGCTGTCCTGCTTGAGTTTGTCGGACGACTGCACCAGCGCGTCGGTCATCGCGCGGAAGTCCTGCAGCACGGCGGCGATCATGCCCTCGGCCGACTGCATGGACTTGTCCTCCTGCTCGCTCGACAGCTCGGCGGCCTGGCTGGCGGCCAGGATGGCGCTGCTGATCAGGCCGACGCGGTTGGAGATGTTGCGGCCGGTCTCGGCCGAGCGGCTCGACAGGTTGCGCACCTCGGTGGCCACCACCGCGAAGCCGCGCCCGGCCGGGCCGGCGCGCGCCGCCTCGATGGCGGCGTTGAGCGCCAGCAGGTTGGTTTGCGCGGCGATGCTGGCCACGCCCTCGGCCATGTCGCGCAGCTCGCGCGTGAAGCGTTCCAGGTCCTTGATCTGCGCCAGCATGGCCTGCTTGGACGACATGGCCGACTTCATCGACGTCACCACCGAGCCGAGCTGGGTTTCGCTGCGCGAGAAGATCTCGGTCATGGCGTTGCCGCCGTGGCCGCTGTCGTGGCTGGACACGTGGACCGCGTCGTCGAGCTTGTCGACGATGCTGGAGAAGCGCCCGGCCAGGTCGGCCACCGCCTCCTCCATCTGGCTGCGGGAATTTTCGATGTGGCGGCACCAGATCGGCAGCACGGCGTCGCCGAAGCGTTCGCGCGCGGCCAGGTAGTCCTCGATCATGGCGCGCTCGCCGCCGCCGGGCAGGCCGGCGCCGCGCACGCTCCAGGCCGCGGCGGCGATGAGCAGCGCCGCCCACAGGATGGTGTACCAGCCCCACGCGCTCCAGCCGGCCGCGATGGTCCCCAGGGCGCCCCCGCCGGCCAGGCCGAAGGGAAGCAGCATCTTACCGTCGAATCCGCTATTGTTCTTCACTGGACGCCACCCCACTGTAGTGTGCCGGCGCCGCGTTCGCAGGGCGCCGTGCATCCAACTGTATCCCAGAAATAAAGCACGCGCCACAATGTAGGTGGCGATTCAATTGTATCGGTTGTTTTACGCGACAGGATTTTAAATAGCTTCCGAAGGGAAATAATTTAACGTTAAGATGTGGCCCGGTGGGCACGCTCCCCGCGCGCCTGTTGCACCCGCGCAACCGCGCGCCGGACGCCAAATTACTATCATTCTGGAAGCCGCCTATGCCCGCCTTGAATATCGATCCGACCCTGCCGCTGCTGGTGGTGGACGACAACCAGCAGATGCGCTCCGTGGTCAAGGGCATCCTGTCCGACCTCGGCTTCGTCAGCGTGTTCCTGGCCGGCAGCGGCGAGGAGGCCTGCCGCATCCTCGCGGAGCGGCCGATCGCCGCCGTCATCGCCGACCTCGACATGCCGGGCATGAGCGGCCTGCAATTGCTGCAGTGGGTGCGCGCCAACATGGCCGACGCCGAGCTGCCCTTCATGCTGCTGCCGAGCGAGGCCAACCGCGAAGGCTTGCGCGCGGCGGCCCAGGCCGGCGTGACCGATTGCCTGATCAAGCCGTTTACCCTGGCCACCTTCCACAGCAAGCTGCAGGCGATGTTCCAGTCGCGCGGCGACGCGGCGGCGCGCCGTGCGGCCATTCGCCGCGCCGCCATGCCGGCCGCCGCCGTCGCGGCCGCGCCGGCGCCGCTGATCGGCATGGAGCGGCCGCTGGAGGAGCGGCTGCGCGAGGCCACCGTGCTGGTGGTGGACGACATCGCCACCAACATCAAGGTGATCGCCGGCATGCTGGCCGAGGAAGGCTACGGCGTGAAGGTGGCGATCTCCGGCAAGAAGGCGCTGGAGATCATCCCCGTGCACCGGCCCGACCTCATCCTGCTCGACGTGATGATGCCGGAGATGGACGGCTTCGAGGTGTGCCGCCGGCTCAAGGCCGACCCGGCCACCGCCGACATCCCGGTGATCTTCCTGTCGGCCAAGGACCAGGCGGACGACATCGTCGGCGGGCTGGAGCTGGGCGCGGTGGACTACGTGACCAAGCCGGTCGACCCGGCCATCCTGAAGGCGCGCCTGCGCACCCACCTGCGGCTGGCCGGCACCATGGCCGAGCTGCGGCGGCAGAACAGCGCGGTGGCCGACAACGCCCAGCTGCGCGAGGAGCTCGAACGGCTGAGCCGCTACGACCTGGCCGCGCCGCTGGCCGAGGTGCTGGCCGCCAGCGGGCAGCTGCTGGCCGATCCGGCGCTGGCGGCCAGCCCGGCGCACCGCGCCCGGCTCGACACGCTGGACCAGGCCGCGCGCCACGCGCTGCGGCTGGCAGGGCTGTCGCTGGAGCTGTGCCGCATCGAACAGGGCGCCTGCCAGCCGCGCGCCGCACCGGTGGCGCTGGACGCGCTGCTGGCGCGCGCCACCGCCGCCGTCGCCCGCAGCCATCCGGTGATGCTGCCGGCGCAGGCCGCCACGCTGCTGGCCGACCACGCGCTGTGCCACATGCTGTTCGAGCACCTGCTGCTGAACGCGGCGGCGCACACGCCGGCCGGCACCTCGATCGTGCTGGGCGCCACGCTGGACGACGGCGGCTGGGCGCTGACGCTGGAATACGCCGGCGTGCTGCCGGCCGCGCAGCGCGCCTGCCTGCACGGCCTGGCCGAGCGCCCGGCCGCCGACGCCACGTTGCCGATGTACGCGGCGCGCCTGCTGGCGCAGGTGCAGGGCGGCGCGCTCAGCGCGCTGGACGACGGCGCCCGCACCCGTTTGCTGCTGCGCATGCCGTCCGCCTGAAAACTCTGCACTCGACTTTTTCGCGCTTCCCGGTTAGATTGCCAACGTTGCATGGAAATGATGCAAAATCGACTATCTTATTATGGGGAATCAAATGAAACAATATGGCGCGGAATTTTTCGGAACGTTTTGGCTGGTGCTCGGGGGCTGCGGCAGCGCGGTGGTGGCGGCGGCCTTTCCCGGCGTCGGCATCGGCCTGCTGGGCGTGTCGCTGGCCTTCGGCCTGACGGTGCTGACCATGGCCTACGCCATCGGCCACATCTCGGGCTGCCACCTGAACCCGGCGGTGTCGATCGGCCTGTGGGCCGGCGGCCGCTTCCCGGCCAACAAGCTGCTGCCCTACATCGTGGCCCAGGTGCTGGGCGCGATCGTCGCCGGCGGCGTGCTGTACACCATCGCCAGCGGCAAGGCCGGCTTCAACGTCATGGACGGCTTCGCCTCCAACGGCTACGACGCCCACTCGCCGGGCGGCTACTCGCTGCTGGCGGCGCTGGTGACCGAGGTGGTGATGACCATGATGTTCCTGCTGATCATCCTGGGCGCCACCGACGAGCGCGCACCGAAGGGCTTCGCGCCGCTGCCGATCGGCCTGGGCCTGACGCTGATCCACCTGATCAGCATCCCGATCACCAACACCTCGGTCAACCCGGCGCGCAGCACCGGCGTGGCGCTGTACGTGGGCCACTGGGCCACCAGCCAGCTGTGGCTGTTCTGGGTCGCGCCGATCGCCGGCGCGCTGCTGGGCGCGGCGATCTACCGCTTCATCGGCTCGCCGGAAAAGGCGTAAACCGTTTAGATTGTTTTAAGCCAGCACGGGGCGCGCGCGCCCCGGCACCGGAGGGCGCCGCAGCGCGGCGTCGTCCAGCTTGAAGATGCTGACCGCGGCCGCCAGCTGGGCCGCCTGCTCCTGCATCGCGTCGGCCGCGGCGGCGGCCTGCTCCACCAGCGCGGCGTTCTGCTGCGTCACCTGATCCATCTGCGTGATCGAGCTGTTGATCTGCTCGATGCCGTTGGTCTGCTCGCCGCTGGCGGTGCTGATCTCGGCCATGATGGCGGTCACCCGGCCGATGCTGCCGACCACCTCCTCCATCGTGCTGCCCGCCTGGCCCACCAGGCGCGTGCCGGCCGCCACCTTGCCGACCGAATCGTCGATCAGCGCCTTGATCTCCTTGGCCGCGCCGGCCGAGCGCTGCGCCAGGTTGCGCACCTCGGAGGCCACCACCGCGAAGCCCCTGCCCTGCTCGCCGGCGCGCGCGGCCTCCACCGCCGCGTTGAGCGCCAGGATGTTGGTCTGGAAGGCGATGCCGTCGATCACGCCGATGATGTCGACGATTTTCTTGGACGAGGCGTCGATCGAGGCCATGGTCTGCACCACGTCCGACACCACGGCGCCGCCGCGCTGCGCCACGTCCGAGGCCGACGCCGCCAACTGGTTGGCCTGGCGCGCGTTCTCGGCGTTCTGTTTGACGGTGGCGGTGAGCTCCTCCATCGACGAGGCGGTCTCCTCCAGCGAGCTGGCCTGCTGCTCGGTGCGCGAGGACAGGTCGAGGTTGCCGGCGGCGATCTGCGACGAGGCGGTGGAGATGGCGTCGGTGCCGCTGCGCACGTCGCCGACGATGCCCACCAGCGCGGCCGACATGCGGTGCAGCGCCTGCAGCAGCTTGCCCGGCTCGTCCTCGCTGTAGCTGGCGGCGCTGCGGCCGCGCTCGACCAGGTCGCCGGCGGCCACGCACTCGGCCAGCGCCACCGCCTCGTTGATGGGGCGGGTGATGCCGGTCGTCAGCCACCACGCGAACGCCACGCTGAAGGCCACCACCAGCGCCGCCATCGCCATCAGCAGGTTGCGGCTGTCCTTGGCCACCTGGTCGATGCGGGTGGCGGCGGCGTCGATCTCCTTGCGCTGGTGGTCCAGCATTTTCTGCAGCATCGCCTCGTAGGTCTTGGCGGCCGGGATGTAGGCCTCGTCGAGCAGGCGGGTGGCCTGGTCGGCGTCGCCGGCGGCCTTGGACTTCATGACGCCGTCGCGCGCGGCCACGTAGGCCTTGCGGGTGTTGACCAGATCGGCCATCAGCGCCTTGTCGTCGTCGGTGGCCAGCTCCTCGATCTTCTTGATCAGGCCCTGGGCGTAGGCGGTCGAGGTCTTGGCCTCGTCGGCGAAGAAGGTGGCCAGCACCGGGTCGGCGCTCTTGGCCACGGCGGTGGTGCGGCGGATGCCGGCGAACACCACGCGGTACCAGTCGGCGATCAGGCGCTCCTTGGCCAGCGGCAGCTCCATCATGGAGCGGGTGGATTCGGCCACGCCCTGCAGACGGTAGATGCCCAGTCCGGTGTTCAGTATCAGAATCGCCAGGATGACGGCAAATCCCAGCGATAAACGCCGTCCGATGCTGAGGTCGCTTATTTTCATTCCATTCTCCGTTCGCTTGAGGTGGGGGCCGATCTTGAATTGCCGGCTGGCATTTCGTTAGTCTATGGTAACGCCAATTTGACAACACGTTCAACTGGTTGAAGTTTCAAATATATTTTCGATTTACATTCCAATTCACAACAAAACTTGCGTTGTGGACTGAGAAAACGTTTACACTTCCGGCTGATTATCGGCGGCCATTTGCATGCCGGGACGCGGACCACCACCAAACATGAACCAGGCATTCTTAGATCACAGAGCAAAGTACCGGGAGACAGTGGCCCGGCGTTTCAAAGTCACGCCGGACATCTATGACGAGGTGACGCGTCTGTTGGCGCCGCTGGCGGTGGCGGTCAGCCTGCGCAAGGGCGAGTATCTGCAGCGCATCGGGGTGGTGGCCTCCAGCGTACACTGGCTGCACAGCGGGGTGGCGCGGACCGGCTTCATCACCGAGACCGGCAACGAAGTGACCTTGCATTTCCTGACCGACGGCGAGACCGCGGCCGCGCACGACGACCTGCTGCGCGCGCGCGAGGACGAGCCGGCGCTCAATTTCGTGGTGGCGGAGACGGCGGTGCACGGTTACCGGCTGGACTGGCTGGAGATCAGCAAGCTGGCGCACAGCAACGGGCTGCTGCGCGATTATTATTTGAAAGTGTCGGAGCGCGGCATCATCGACCAGAGCCGGCGGCGCTACCAGAGCGCCTCGCCTGCGCAGGGCCGGCTGAGCGCGTTCCGCCGCGAGTATCCCGGGCTGGAGCAGCGCATCTCGCAGAAGGTGGTGGCGTCCTTCCTGGGCATCACGCCGCAGTACATGTCGCAACTGCTGCGTAACCAAACGTAATTTGGAGTCAAGTCTGACATTCGGACACGAGCTCTTCAGTAGCAGGCGTTACTGAAGAGCTCGTGTCCGAATGTCAGACTTGACCCCAAGTTGGTTTATTTCATGCCTTTGATCTTGTTCTTGTCGTCGACGAACACGACTTTCGGCTTGTAGTCGCGGGCCTGCTCTTCGCTCATCGGCGCGTAGGTGCAGATGATCAACAGGTCGCCCAATTGCGCGCGGCGCGCGGCGGCGCCGTTCAGCGAAATCTCGCCGGTGCCGCGCAGGCCCGGGATCGCGTACGTGGCGAAACGCTCGCCGTTGTTCACGTTGTACAGCTCGATCTTCTCGTTGACCCAGATATCGGCCGCGTCCAGCAGGTCCTGGTCGATCCCGCACGATCCCTCGTAGTTCAAATCCGCCTGCGTGACCGTCACCCGGTGCAGCTTGGAGCGCAGCATAACTCGTTGCATAGACATCTTCTTCTTCCCTCAATTATTAAACATTCAAGCTTTGCATCCACACAAACCGCCGTGCCGTGACGCGAGGCCGCCATCCTACCATTAGCCGCACACAGCCGTCTCATTTCAAGCCGAGACCGCCCTCAACAACCACAGCGGCCGCGCTTTATGGCATATTGCCAACTAGCAAATAGGAATGCAGGTTGGCAGCAATGAGATTAACCCGATTATTCGCCCTCACCGGCGCCGTGCTGGCGTTGCTGGTGTGCGGCATGCTGGGCCGGCTGTTGTGGGGCGAATGGCTGCACTACCGCGCCGCCGGCACCGGCCACCAGACGCTGCAACTGATGCAGCGCGCCATGGTGGCGGCCGAAAAACTCTCCTTCGAACGCGGCCCGGTCAACGCCGTGCTGGGCGACCGCGTGCCGCCCGACCCGGCCTACCGCGAGCGGCTGCGGCGCGCCCGCGCCGACACCGACCTGGCGCTGGCGCGGCTGCGCGACGAGCTGGCCGCCGACAGCGGCCCGACCATCCCCGCCACCGCGCTGGCGCCGCTGCACGCGGCGCTGGCGGCGGCGCGCCGGACGGTGGACCAGCTGGCCGCGCTGCCGCCGCCCGAGCGCACCCCGGAACGCCTGGACGCGGCCGTCGAGCGCATGTTCGCGCTGGTGCCGCTGGCGCTCGACGCGGTGACCGGCTACACGCGCGCCTCGGAACAGATCTACCCCAGCATCGCCCGCATCCTGATGAAGGCCCGCCTGACGGTCGAGCTGCGCGAGTACGCGGGCCGCCTCGGCTCGGCGCTGACGGTGCCGCTGGCGGCCGCCCGTCCGCTGGCCGAGAGCGACCATGCGCGGCTGCAGTTCCTGCGCGGCCGCATCGAGCAGCTGCGCCAGCTGATCAAGCTCCCCGGCAGCGACATCGACGGCGAGCCGCGCGTGCTGGCGGCGGTGGCGCGCATGGACCAGGCCTACTTCGGCGCCGGCCTGCAACTGGTGGCCGACGTCGAGCAGGCCAGCCGCGCCGGCCGTCCCTACGGCATGAACACCGGCCAGTTCGCGCAGCGCTACGTGCCGAACATGGCGCCCATCCTGGCGCTGCGCGACGTGCTGCTGGACGAGGCCCAGGCCCAGGCGCGGCGCGACTTCGAGACGGCGCGGCGCGAGCTGATGCTGGCCCTGATGGTGGGCGCGGCCATCCTGCTGGCGCTCACGCTGCTGCTGCTGATCGTGCGGCGGCGCGTGGTGATTCCGCTGCTGCGCGCCACGCGCGCCGTGGTCCGGCTGGGCAACGGCGACTTCTCGCCGCCGCCCACCGGCGCCCGCCGCGACGACGAGATCGGCGACATGCTGCGCGCGCTGGCGACGCTGCGCGCCAACAGCATGGACCGCCAGCGGCTGGAGCAGGAGCGCGTGCGCCTGATCGAGGAACTCCGGCTGCGCGCCGACACCGACTACCTGACCGGGATCCTGAACCGGCGCGCCTTCACCGCGGCCGGCAACCTGCGCCTGCGCGGCGCGCGCGAGCACAATGAATCGCTGGCGGTGATCCTGTTCGACGTCGACCACTTCAAGTCGGTCAACGACTCCTACGGCCACGACGCCGGCGACCAGGTGCTGATCCGCATCGCCGAGGTGGTGCGCGACAGCCTGCGCGACGGCGAGATCGTGGCGCGCTACGGCGGCGAGGAGTTCGTGGTGATGCCGGCGGCCTGCGGACTGGAGGCGGCGCGCGCGCTGGCCGAGCGGCTGCGCGAGGCGATCGCGCGCGAGCCGCTGACGCTGAACGACGGCCATATCCTGCGCGTGACGGCCAGCTTCGGCGTGGCCGTGGCGCACGGCCCGCACGCCGCGCTGGACGACCTGTTCCACGCCGCCGACCTGGCGCTGTACCGCGCCAAGCACAATGGCCGCAACCGGGTCGAGAGCCAGGTCTAGCCTACTTGGCCGGGTCGGATTTGGGCGGCTTGACCGGCGTGAAATTCAAATCGCGGAAGTCGTAGCTGAAGTCCGTCTCCATCGACACCGGCGCCATTTTCATGCGCTCGATGCTGGCGTCCGGATTGAGCGCGAACGTCACATAGGCGTCGGCGTTCAGGTTGCGCTCCTTCCAGCGCACGATGAAGGTGTCGTGCTGGAAGTGCTCCAGCTCCCCCGTCAGGTCCGGCGTGCGGGTGAAGCTCATGATGCGCTTCTTGCCCTCGGCGCGTATCGTCACCTTGCCGTACCACGGGTCCTCATACTCGCCGTCGTAGGACGCCAGCGGCAGCGACGGCGTCGACTTCGCGGCGCGCGCGCCGGCCTCCTTGCCCTGCCGTTCCAGCTCCTCCTTGTGCGCGGCCGCCTCCTGGTCCGCGTACAGCTTGATCCAGTCGCTGGCCGGCACGTCCAGGTACTGGTCCAGGATGCGCCAGTACAGCGACGCCATCGCCGGGCTGTTCTCGGCGTTGGTGAGGATGGCGATGCCGAGCTTCTCTTCCGGCACCATCAGCACCGTCGAATAAAAGCCCTGCAGCGCGCCGCCGTGCATGGCGATCTTGCGGCCCTTGTAGTCGCGCAGGCTGAAGCCCAAGCCATAGGCCGAGAAATTGGGCTTGGTCGCGGCCAGCGCCGGTTTCGGTTCGCGGATACGCATCGGCGTCTGCTCGGACCACATCTCGCCCAGCTGCTTGGCGCTGATCAGCTGCGTGCCGTTTTCCAGCTTGCCGCCACCGAGCAGCATCGTCATCCAGCGCGCGATGTCCTCGGCGTTGGTGTTGATGCCGACCGCGCCCACCGCGTTCTCCACCGGCATGGGCTTGACCACCGCCGCCTTGTCGTCGATCTTGCTGTGCGGCGCGGAGTAGTCGCCACTGGCCAGCATCCCGGCGACGTCGGTGGTGGTGCCGTTCATGCCCAGCGGCGCCAGGATGCGGTCGTGGATGGCCGCGCCCCACGGCTTGCCCGCCTTGGCGGCGACGATCTTGCCGGCCACGATGTAGAGCAGGTTGTCGTAGGCGTAGCTGTTGCGGAAGCTGGTGGCCGGCTTCACGTAGCGCAGGCGCGCGATGATTTCGTCGGTGCTGAAATTGGTGGTCGGCCACCACAGCAAATCGCCCGCGCCCAGACCCAGGCCGCTGCGGTGCGTGAGCAGGTCGCGCACCGTCATCGCGCCGGTGACGTAGGAGTCGTACATCTGGAAGTCCGGCAGGTGCTTGGTGACCGGATCGTCCCAGGCGATCTTGCCCTCGTCGACCAGCATCGCCAACGCGGCGGCGGTGAAGGCCTTGGAGTTGGAGGCCACTTCGAACAGGGTCTTGCCGTCCACCGGCGTCGGGTCGCCCAGCTTGCGCACGCCGTAACCCTGGGCGGAGATCACCTTGCCGTCCTTGACGATGGCGATCGCCATGCCGGGCACGTCGAAGGTCTTCAGCGCGAGCTTGACGTCGGCGTCGAGGTTGTAGGCCGGCGCGGCGGCCAGCGCCGGGACGGACACCGCCAGCACCACCAGTGCGGCAGCGAAAGTACGAGAGAATTTCAGCATCGTTATTTTTTAAATTGTTTGTCGACCGATCCCTGGGTGACCGGGTGATAGTGCTCGCGCGCCTTGGCGTAGACCGCCTTGGCCCATTCCCGGTCGCCCGGATTCTTCAACAGCGCGGTGTACAGCGGCACCACGAACTTCTGGCGCCCCACGCTCATCAGGAAGGTGTTGAGCGGCTCGCGCACGTTGTAGCCGGCCTTGATCGAGGCCAGGTAGAAGCGGTAGGCGATTTCATTGTTGCCGCTCTTGCCCAGCGCGAAAGCCTGGTCCAGCTCCTGCAGCTGCGTGGCGTTGGCCTTGCCGTCGATATCGTTCAGGAAGTGCATCCACTCCAGCGCGATCCAGTTCTTGCCGTTCAAGTCCCTGGTCGGCAGCTCGCCCTTGAGCCACGCGGTGCGCTGCGCGTCCAGCGCGGCCAAGCGCGGCGAGGCCGCGTGCCTGGCGCTGGCCGGAATGCCGGCGCCGTACAGCCACTCGTCGAGCTCCGCCTGCGACATCACGTCCGGATGCGGGTCCAGCAGATTCTTCTTCAGGTAGGCGACGAATTCGTCGGTGGTGGCGGACTTGAACGCGTGCTGGTCGAACCAGCCGCGCAGGAAGGGATCGAACACCTCGCGGCCGGCGCGCTGCTCCAGGGTGCGCAGCAGCCACGCGCCCTTCGGATAAACCAGGCCGCTGTCGGTGTAGCTGGCGGCGCTGGTGTCGGCATCGCGCGTGACCAGCGCCTGCTTGGCCGCCGGGATGGCCGGCAGCGAAGCCAGCGCCTCCTCCTGCTCGACCTGCAGGTTCATCTCCGCCACTTCCTCGCCGTACAGCTTCTCGACGATGCGGGTGGTGACGTAGGTGGTGAAGCCTTCGTTGAGCCAGAAGTGCTTCCACGAGGCGTTGGTCACCAGGTTGCCGGACCAGGAGTGCGCCAGCTCGTGCGCGATCAGGTCGACCAGGCTGCGGTCGCCGGCGATCATGGTCGGCGTGAGGAAGGTCAGGCGCGGGTTCTCCATGCCGCCGATCGGGAACGACGGCGGCAGCACGATCATGTCGTAGCGCTCCCACCGGTACGGGCCGTACAGGCCTTCGGCGGCGCTGATCATTTTCTCGGTGTCGGCCAGCTCGTAGGCGGCGGCGTCGATGCGCGCCGGTTCGGCGTAGACGGCGGAGCGCGGGCCGAGATTGCGCACGTCGATCTCGCCGATGGCGATGGCCAGCAGGTAGGATGGAATCGGCTGCGCCATCTTGAATTTCCAGCCGCCGGCGCCGGTCGCATTCTGGTCGTTCTCGGCGCTCATCACCACGCGCATGCCAGACGGCGCCTCGATGCGGGCGCTGTAGGTGAAGCGCACCGCAGGCGTGTCCTGCACCGGCGCCCACGAGCGGGCGTTGATTTCCTCGGACTGGCTGAACATGAACGGACGCTTGCCGGACATGGTCTGCTGCGGCGACATCCACTGCAGCGCGGCGGCCGACGGCGCGGTGCGGTAGTACACGCGCACCTTCTGCGGCTGGAACGACAGCGCGATGCGCAGCGCCCGGCCCTTCTCGGCGTCCGGCTTGTCGAGCATGAAGGAGGCGGCGCTCCAGCGGCCGTTCGGGTTGAGCACCTGCACCTTGGCGATATTGAGTTCGTTCGTGTCCAGCACCAGCGTGCGGGCGGATGGATCGATCCAGTTCAGCGTCAGCTCGGCGTAGCCGGCCAGCGTCTTGTGGCCGAAATCGGCCTTCAGGTCCAGATACAGGTCGCTGGTGCGTACCTGGTCGTAGCGCGCGTAGCTCAGCGGGTCGGCGTGGGCGACGCCCAGCGCCGCCAGGGCGGCCAGGACGAACGCGGACAGTTTTTTCTTGATAGGCATGGCGGTCTTTTCAATGTTGACTGAAGCGCGAAGCAGAATAGCATAGCCATGTATCGAAGATGTGTACATCCGCACGCCTATGCTATCATTCGCTCCGTAAGTGGGGAGTAGTCGGCTTGCGCCGTCCCGGCGCAAGAACCTGTGTCAACATAATCGGTCCGCAGACCGTGGTGCAGGTGGTTGAAAAACTTGACGAGACCATGATCGAGGTGCGGCCATGATGGGCCGGAGTCGCGCCTGGATCATTGGTTAATCGTTTCCGGCCCGCGTACTACTAAAACAATCCCATGGAAGCCTTCCTCGTCTCTACCGGTATCGTCGCCCTCGCGGAAATCGGCGATAAAACCCAGCTGCTCGCCTTCTGCCTGGCCGCCAAGTTCCGCCGCCCGCTGCCCATCGTCGCCGCGATCTTCGTCGCCACCATCGCCAACCACACGTTCGCCGCGGCGGTCGGCGCCTGGATCACCAGCCTGCTGGGTCCCGACATCCTGCGCTGGGTGCTGGGCGCGTCCTTCCTGGCGATGGCCGCGTGGACGCTGGTGCCGGACAAGATCGACGACGACGACATGCCGCTGGCGAAGTACGGCGTGTTCCTGACCACGCTGATCGCCTTCTTCGTCGCCGAGATGGGCGACAAGACGCAGGTGGCCACGGTCGCGCTGGCGGCGCGCTATCACAGCCTGGTGGCGGTGGTGTGCGGCACCACCTTCGGCATGATGCTGGCCAATGTGCCGGCGGTCTACCTGGGCGACCGCATCGCGCACCGCGTCTCGCTCAAGCTGGTGCACGGCATCGCGGCGCTGGTGTTCGCCGTGCTGGGCGTGGCGACGCTGCTGGGCGCCGGGTCCAGCCTCGGCGCGTAGGGTCAAGTCTTTATGCCCCGCTCCGTGTGTTACCGCACGGATGCGGAGGAATTAACAATCTATTATACTTGTCACTTCATTATTGGCAGGGGCAAGGAATGCGATTGATGAGCAAAATTGCGGCGCTGGTGTTGTGCGCCTCCGCGTTGAACGTTCAGGCTTATGCGGCAGAACCGGCGCCGGTGGCGGCACACGCCACCAGCGCTTCCGGCATCGCCAAACCGGTCAAGCCGGCCAAAAAGGCCGACATGGTGTCGGTGCCGGAGCCGGTGAACTACAAGCTGATATTGCTCGGCATCGGCGTGCTGCTGCTGTTCGCGCGCAACGGCAAGAAGCGCGAACAGCCCTGGACCAACTAAGCGCGCCTACTGCACGTTCAGCGTGACGTCGTCGATCAGGAACGCGGTCGACACCGTCGAACCTTCCACACCCTCGAAGTATATCCTCACCGTCTGGCCCTTGTAGGCCGACAGGTCGAAACTCTTCTGCACATACGTGCTGCCCTTGTTCAGATTCGAATACGTCGCCAGCGTCGCCAGCACCGCGTTGGCGCCGCTGCGCACCTGCACCTTGAGCGTGTCGTAGGCGGTGGTGGTGGTGGTCTCGTCGGACACCACCTGCAGCCAGAACGCCAGCGTGGCGCTGGTGGCGTCGGCCGGTATCGTCACGGTCTGGTACAGCGTGTCCGTGTGGGCGCTGCCGTAGCCGTCCAGCCAGGCCTTGTAGCTACCCGCATGCGCGGCCTGGCTCGCGTCGTTGCTGATCACGCCCGACGTCGCGGTCCACGATGCGGCGCCCGACTCGAAGCCGCCGTTGACGATCAGCTGCGTGGCCGTGGGCGGCGTGGTGGTGCCGCCGCCGCTGGTCTGCGTGACCCACACCGGCGCCGACCACAGGATGTTGCCGTCGTTCTGGGTGATCTTGGCGTAGTAGAAGTGCTCGCCCACGGCCGGCGTGATGGTGGTGCTGGCGGTGGCCGACAGCTGCGTCACCGTGCCGTTGCGGCCCGGGACACCCTCGTACATCTTCACCGACGATACCGTCTTGCCGCTGCTGCTGGCGAAGTTGGCCACCAGGTTCAGGGTGCCGCTGTTGGTGAAGCGCTCGCCCATCACGTGGCCGTTGGCGGTCAGGATCAGCTGCGAGGTCTTGTCCATGGTGGCGAACACGCGGCGCGCCTTGATGGCGGCGATCATGCTGGCGGTGGTCAGCGGCGTGCCGGTCGGCAGCAGCACGCCGGTGCGGTTGGTGTAGGACACGCCCCAGTTGGCGCAGTGGTTGTCCTGGTCGCTGGAGAAGGCGACGTGGTAGCCCGCCTCCAGCGCCTTGTTGCAGGCGCCTTCGTAGGTGCTGCGGCCGGTCTCGCTCTCGCTGGTGTTGGTGGAGAAGGCCGAGGTGTTGAGCACTTCGCACAGCGCCATCGCCTGGTCGCCGTCGGCGGTGTAGCCCAGCGCCGTGCCGTTGACCAGGAACTGGCCCGACGATTCGGGATGGTTGAACTGGCCGATGTAGCCGCGCTGGCGCATCAGCGTGTACAGCGCGGCGTAGTCGTTCTTCGGCGTCAGCGTGTCGGCGATCAGCTGGCCGCTGCTGTTGCTCTCCCATCCCAGCAACTCGGTGGTGTTGAAGATGTTCATATGGCCGCCGTTGTTGATCACGCCCCACTCCAGCCCATACATGCCGAGGAAGTTGGCGTGCGCGCTGTTGAAGTTGGCGGCGGCGGTCAGCCCGGACTGGAACAGCGCCTTGGCGGTGACCGGATCGGCCGAGGCGTTGGTGCCGTCGGAACCGTCGTACATGTGATTGTGCTCGGAGGCCATCAGGAAATCGAGGCCCTTGTTCATGGCGTACTGGTAGGCGTCGGCCGGTCCCAGGGCCGCGCTTTGCGGCGCCTGCGCGCCGGTGCAGCTGCCCAGCGGGCCGCCGCCGTCGCTGTGGTTGGTCTGGCTGTGCAGGTTGCCGAGGTAGATGGTGTACGGCAGCGACGATGTCGCGGCCACGCTTTGCGCCACCAGGCCGGCCTGGCGCGTCGGGCGCGCCCGCGCGGTGTTGGTCGGCAGCGCCTTGAAGGCCGGCATGGCCTGCGCCGGATTGCGGCCCACCGAGATGTCCCAGCTTTGCTCGACCGTCTCGTCGCCGGTGACGGCCTGCATGCGCGCCAGGTAGACGCCGTCGGTCAGGATCAAGCCGTCGGCGCGGCCGTCCCACGCGATGCTGACGTCGACCGGCTTGCCGGCGATGCGCTGCACGCCCTGCCACTGCTGGACCACCACGCCGTCCGGGCTGACCAGCTCCAGGCGCCAGCGCACGTCCTGCTCGCGCTCCAGCAGCGGGAAATCGAAGGCGAGCTTGAAGGTGCGGGCTTCCGGCCGGTCCTGGTCGGCGCCGTCGGCGGCGAAGGGCGCGTGCAGCGTGGCCTCGAATTCGTGGTGGTCGGCCTTGGACGCGTGGACCGCGCCAATCGCGCCGGAGGACAGCATCAACATCATCGCGAGCCGGGACAGCATCTTAGATTTGTTCATCAGGTTCTTTCTCTCTGCGGTTGGGGATCCAAAATATTGGCAACTATGCATGACAGGAAGATGACGAACCAATTCGAATTTGCTTGGCTATTCAGAGGTCTTTGGAATAAATGCGGTGGCTACTGGGCGCGCACGCGACAACGGCGCGAAACTAAATTTTCGCGCCGTTGTACCGATGATGAAAATGTCCAGAATGGGACACTCTGTTAAGAATTTAACTTGGCCGGCATGAGCAGTTCGACCTTATGGATGCTGGCGGTATCGTGCAGGTCGATCGCCAGCGCCAGCTGGCGCACGCCGTCCACCGTCAGCACCGGCGCGGCGGTTTCCGCCGACTTCACCACCCGGATCACATACGAGCCTTCGCCATGGCGGTACGTCAGCGTGAAGTGATCCCATTCGGCCGGCATGCGCGGCGCCAGCGTGATCTGGGTGGCGGTGCGCGTCAGGCCGAGCAGCGACTCCAGGATCAGCCGGTACATCCAGCCCGACGAACCGGTGTACCAGCTCCAGCCGCCGCGCCCCACGTGCGGCGCCACGGCGTAGACGTCGGCCGTGACCACGTAGGGCTCGACCTTGTAGCGCGCCATGCCTTCCGGGGTGCCGCCGTGCTGCACCGGGTTGATCATGCGCGCCAGCTCCCACGCGCGCTCGGTCTCGCCCAGGCGGGCGAAGGCCATCGCGGTCCAGATGGCGGCGTGCGTGTACTGGCCGCCGTTCTCGCGCACGCCGGGCACGTAGCCGCGGATGTAGCCCGGGTTCGGGCCGGCCTTGTCGAACGGCGGATCGAGCAGCTGGATGATCCCTGAATCGCGCCGCACCAGGCGCTGGTTGACCTGCTCCATCGCGCCGCGCACCCGCACCGGATCGGCGGCGCCGGACAGCACGCCCCAGCTTTGCGAGATCGAATCGATCTGGCATTCCTCGTTGCTGTGCGATCCGAGCGGCGTGCCGTCGTCGAAATAGGCGCGGCGGTACCACTGGCCGTCCCACGCGTTCTGCTCGACGTTGTATGCCAGCTTCTTGGCCTCGCCGCGGCATTCGGTGGCGAAGTCCACGTCCTGCATCAGCTCCGCCACTTCGGCGAAGCGCTGCAGCACCTCGCACAGGAAGAAGGCCAGCCACACGCTCTCCCCCTTGCCATGCTCGCCCACCTTGTCCATGCCGTCGTTCCAGTCGCAGGAGCCGATCAGCGGCAGGCCATGCTCGCCGAAGCGCAGGCCGTTGCGGATGGCGCGCACGCAGTGCTCGTACAGCGTGCCGCTTTCGCTGGAGCGGCCCGGCATGTCGTAGTAGGAGTCCTCCTCCGGCTTGACGGCGCGGCCCTCCAGGTAAGGCATGCTTTCGGCCAGCACGCCAGTGTCGCCGGTGGCGATGACGTAGCGCCAGGCGCCCAGCGGCAGCCACAGGTAGTCGTCCGAGCAGTGGGTACGCACGCCGCGGTCCGACGGCGGATGCCACCAGTGCTGCACGTCGCCCTCCAGGAACTGGTGGGCGGCGCACAGCAGCAGCTGGTCGCGCAGCAGCTGCGGTTGCGTGTGGATGGTGGCCATCGCGTCCTGCAGCTGGTCGCGGAAGCCGAAGGCGCCGCCGGACTGGTAGTAGCCGCTGCGCGCCCACATGCGGCAGGCGATGGTCTGGTACATCAGCCAGCCGTTGGCCAGCAGGTCCAGCTCCGGCTCCGGCGTGTCGATGCGTACCGCGCCCAGGGTCTTCTCCCAGTGCGCGTGCACGGCGGCCAGCGCCTCGTGCGCGGCGCCGGCGCTGCGGTGCTTCTGCGCCAGGCTGCTGGCGTCGGCGTTGCGGCGGCCGGCCACGCCCAGCACGAAGACGATCTCGCGCTCCTGGCCGGGCAGCAGGTCGAACGGCACCTGGATCGCGGCGCAGGCGTCCAGCCCCGCGCCGATCTTGCCGGACAGGCGCGAGCGGCGCAGCGCCGCCGGCGCAGCCAGCGTGCCGTTACGGCCCAGGAATTCGCTGCGGTCGGCGGTGTGGGTGCGCAGCGTGGCGTCGCAGTTGAAGAAGGCCACGCGGCCGGTGAACTCGGTGTTGTAGGGGTTCCTGGCGAACAGCGCGCCGCTGACCGGGTCGGCCTCGGTGACGATGTGCATGCCGGACTTGGAACGCATGTCGCCCAGCACCCATTCGACGTAGCCGGTGGCCGACAGGCGCCGCGTCACCAGCGAATCGTTGCGCACCTTGAGCACCGTGTACTTGATCGGCGCGTCGGTGGCGACGAAGACGGTCATCTCGGTGGCGATGCCGGTCTCGCTGTGTTCGAACACGCTGTAGCCGAAGCCGTGGCGCGTGACGTAGCCGCCGTTGCCGCGCGCCGGCAAGGCGGTCGGCGACCAGAAGCGGCCGCTCTGCTCATCGCGCAGGTAGAAGGCCTCGCCGCTGGCGTCGCTGACCGGATCGTTGTGCCACGGCGTGAGGCGGAACTCGTGCGCGTTCTCGTGCCAGGTGTAGGCCTGGCCGCTCTCCGAGATCACGCAGCCGAACTGCGGGTTGGCCAGCACGTTGGACCACGGCGCCGGCGTGCGCCGCGCATCGCTGGTGGAGATGACGTATTCGCGGCCGTCCGGCGTGAAGCCGCCGATGCCGTTTTCCAGCATCAGCGGGCGCACCGCCGGCGTGGCGGGGCCGGCGTCCGCGTAGTCGCCGCGGTTGTCCGTCATCAGCGGCGGCATGCGCATGGCCGGCGCGCCGGGACGCTTGATCTGCTCGGCCAGCGTGCCGCGGCTGTCGCTGAGGATGGCGCGCGCCACCGATTGCAGCAGCACGCGGTCCTCGTTGGCGATCTGGTCGACCAGGCGCACGAAGATGCCGCCCGGCCGGTCGATGGCCTGGGCGTCGATGCCGGAGGCGATCAGGCCCATGATCTGCTCGTGCAGCAGCTGGCGGTAGCCCGACTGGTCCTCGTACCAGATCACCAGGTCGACCACCAGGCCTTTCAGGCGCCAGTAGGCGTGCGCCTGCACCAGCTGGCGCGCCAGCTCGATGTTGGCCGGGTCCTTGATCTGCAGCAGCACGATCGGCAGGTCGCCGGAAATCGCGTAGGCCCACAGGCCGGACTGGCCGCGCTGGTTCTTGGCCAGCGTGCCGGCGTCGGCGCGCAACGCTGCGTTCGGGTAGATGACCGAGTTGGCCAGGCGGCCGTACAGCTGGGCGTCCGCCTCGCTGGCGTTGAGCTGGCGCAGCACCACCTGGCTGTGGGTCCACGCCAGTTCGAACACGCGGTCGGCCAGGTGGCGGTCCTGGTATTTGTCGATCAGGTGCAGCGCGGCGTCGCGCTGCTCGGTCATGCCGGTGACGATGTCGACGATGGCCGTCTGGTCCGGCTGCAGCGTGATGGTGTGGCGGATCGCCACCACCGGATCGAGCACCGAGCCTTCGGCGCCGCTCAGCGGTTCGCCGTTCAGCATGGCGTCGGGCGCGGCGGCGGTGTTGCCACGGCCGATGAAGCGCGAGCGGTCGGTCTCGAACGAGACCTCCGTGACGGCGGCGTCGTGCACCATCATCGAGTGCATCAGCCACGGCATCACGTCGGCCTGGCCGCGCGGGCGGCGGGTGCACAGGATGGCGTTTTCGTCGCGCAGGATCTCGGTCTGCACGAACAGTTTGCTGAAGGCTGGGTGGGCGGCGTCGGCGGCGGCCGGCGCCATCACCACCTCGGCGAAGCTGGTCACCTCGATGGTGCGCACGCGGTCGGACTTGTTGGTGATGCGGGTGCGCCGCAGTTCGATGTCGTCCTCCGGCGAGACCACGATCTCCGTGTACAGGTCGATGTTGCGGTCGGAGCGGCGGAACTCGGCGCGGCCCTCGGAGAAGATCACCTCGTGCTTGCGCGGATCGACCAGCGTGGGCTGGTAGGTGGTGGACCAGAAGCGGCCATCCTCCATGTCGCGCACGTAGCAGAAGTTGCCCCAGTTGTCGCGGGTGCTGTCCTCGCGCCAGCGCGTCACGGCCAGGTCCTTCCAGCGGCTGTAGCTGCCGCCGGCGTTGGTGACCATGACGTGATAGCGGCCGTTGGACAGCAGCTGGGTTTCCGGCACCGGCGTGGTGTGCTGGCTCAGGATGCGCATCGGCATGGCCTGCTCCGGCACGCTGGAGCGGATCGCCGCCAGCTCGCTGGTGTTGGAGTAGAAAGCGCCCGCCTCCGGACTGCGTTCCTGCAGCACCAGCAGCGTCGATTGCAGCAGCGGATCGGATTCGAAGCGGCGCTGCATCGGCCGGTCGTGCAGCAGGTAGCTCAGCGCCAGCAGTCCCATGCCCTGGTGGTGCACCATGAAGGAGCGGATCACTGCGGAGGCCTGGCCGCGCGGCAGGCGCGAGGCCGTGTAGTCGACCGCCTCGAAGAAACCGTAGCGGCCCATGTAGCCCAGCCCCGCCATCTTCTGCAGGTTGAGGCAGGCCGCTTCCGGCCGCACCATCAGTCCCAGCATGGTGGCGTAGGGCGCGATCACCAGGTCGTCGGCCAGGCCGCGCTTCAGGCCCAGGCCCGGCACGCCGAAGGCGCGGTACTGGTAATTGAGGCTGGCGTCGACGGTGTTGTAGCCGGATTCGGAAATCCCCCACGGCACGTTGCGGCGCTTGCCGTAGTCGATCTGGGCGTCGATCACCGCGCTGTAGGTCTGGTCGAGCAGCGTGCTCGGATAGTTGGGCATCACCAGCAGCGGCATCAGGTACTCGAACATCGAGCCGCTCCATGACAGCAGCACCGGCTTGCCGGCCACGATGCACAGCTGGCGGCCCAGCGCGAACCAGTGCTCCTGCGGCAGCTGGCCCTGGGCGATGGCGACGAAGCTGGCCAGCCGCACTTCCGACGCCAGCAGATCGTAGTAGCTGGCATCCAGCCGGCGCTCGGAGACGTTGTAGCCGATGGCCAGCAGGTTGGTGGTCGGATTGAACAGGAAGCCATATTCCATCAGGGCGTATGCGCCGCAGCGCTGCGCCAGGCTGGCCAGCTCGCGCATGCGTTCGTGGGCGGCGGCGGCGCCCTGCGCGCACAGGCCGGCCAGCGCCAGCTGGCGATCGCGCTCGGCCGGGGCCAGGTCGTTGGCCAACACGGCGGCCGGTTGGTCGATCATGGCGGCCAGTTCGCGCAGCGTCGGCACGCGCGACAGGCTGGTGTCGAACACGGCGTCCGCCGGCAGGTCGACCCAGGGCGCGAGCAGCGTCAGGTCCGCCAGCGCGGCCTGGCATTGCCGCACCAGCGCGGCGGACCACATGGCCGCCTCGCCGTGGGCCTCGGCTTCCGCCGGCGGCGGCAGCTGGCCGGCGGCGGAAGCCACGCGGGTCAGCCAGGCGTGCATCTGCTGCAGGTTGCCGGCGTCCGGCGCGGGCGCCAGCGCGGCCAGCAAGGCGTTCAGCGCGGGCGCCTCGGCGCCGGCCTGCGATTGCTGCAGCACCTCGCAGGTGGCGACGACGCCGTCCACCGTCTGCGGCCCGAGGATGGGCTGGTCGTACAAGCCGGTCAGGCCGGCCTGCAGGGTCAGCAGGTGGCCGGCCAGGTTGCCGCTGTCGACGGTGGAGATGTAGATCGGGTGCAGCGGCTTGAGGGTCTGCGTGTCGTACCAGTTGTAGAAGTGGCCCTGGTGGCGTTCCAGCTGGTCCATCGTGGCCAGCGTGCCGGCGGTGCGCTCCATCATCTGGCCGACGGTGATGTAGCCGAAATCGCTGGCGCTCAGGTTGGCCAGCAGCGCCATGCCGATGTTGGTCGGCGAGGTGCGGTGCGCCACCACATGCGCCGGATGCTCCTGCATGTTATCGGGCGGCAGCCAGTTGTCGTCCGGGCCGACGTAGCGTTCGAAATAGGCCCAGGTGCGGCGCGCCAGCTGGTGCAGGAAGCGCTGCTGGTCCGGCGTGAGCTGGGCCTGCCGGCGCACGATCGGGCGGCTGATCCGGTCCGCGATGGCCGGCGCCAGCAGCCACGCCAGCAGGAACAGCGCGGCCGGCGCCAGGCTGGTTGGGCGCCAGCCCAGCAGCGCGCCGCCGACGAACAGCGCCAGCACCGGCGACACCCACATGGTGCGCCACACGCCGGTCGCGCCGTCGGCCGCGCGCGTCAGCGCCGAGGCCCGCCATTCCAGCAGGTGCTTGTGCGAGACCAGCAGGCGCCAGCCGCTGCGCAGGATGGCGTCCAGGCTGAAATAGGCTTCGTACGGCAGGAACGCCAGCATCAGGATGGCGTGCGCGAACTGCATGCCGCCGCGCCGCAGCGCGGCCCGTATGTGCTGGCTCCACAGGGTGTCCTCCGGGCGGTGTATCAGGTCGTGCGTGGTGCTGGCCAGCGGCGGCACGAAGATCACGGCCAGCACGGCGCCGGCCCACAGCCACGGGTCGGGCAGCCAGCGCCATGCGGTGATCAGCGACAGCACCAGCGCTGGCGCGGTCAGGCTGCGGCGCAGGTTGTCGAACAGCTTCCAGCGCGACAGCAGCGACAGCGGATTGCGCTCGCGCTTGCGGTTCGGGCCCGGCACGCGGCCGAACAGCCACGAGGCCAGCTGCCAGTCGCCGCGGGTCCAGCGCTGGCGGCGGCTGACGTCGTCGCTGTAGCGGGCCGGGTAGGCCTCGTACAACTGCACGTCGCTCAGCAGGCCGGCGCGCAGGTAGCAGCCTTCCAGCAGGTCGTGGCTGAGGATGCGGTTGTCCGGCAGCCGGTCGCCCAGCACCTGCTCGTAGACGTCGATGTCGTAGATGCCCTTGCCGATGAAGGAGCCTTCGAAGAACACGTCCTGGTACACATCGGAGACGGTGCGGGTGTAGGGGTCGATGCCCGGCTCGCCGCCGCACAGTTTTTCGTACAGCGAGGCGTTCTCGCTCGGCAGGCTGACCGTGACGCGCGGCTGCAGGATGCCGTAGCCCTCCACCACGCGGCCACGCGCGCTGTCGATGCGCGGCTGGTTCAGCGGGTGCCGCATGGCGGCGATGAACTGGCGCGCGGCCTCGCGCGGCAGCTGGGTGTCGGTGTCGAGCGTGATGACGTACTTGATGTCTTCCAGTTCGCCGAGGTCGCCCACCACCAGGCTGAATTTGTCGCGCGCGCCGCCGCGCAGGAAGCGGTTCAGGTCCTGCAGCTTGCCGCGCTTGCGCTCCTCGCCCATCCACACGCCTTCCTGCGGATTCCAGCGGCGCGGGCGGTGCAGCAGCAGGAACGGCGACGCGGCCTGGCCGTTGGCGTGGGTGGCGTACTTGCGGTTCAGTTGCTCCACGCAGCGGCGCATCTGCTCCATCAGCGCGGCGTCGGCGGGCAGGGTTTCGGCGGCGGCGTCGGCGAAGTCGGTCAGCAGGCAGAATATCAGGTTGGGATCGCGGTTGGCGAGGAAGCGCACCTCCAGCTGCTCGCACAGATCATCGACATTCTCGCGGCTGTAGACCAGCGTCGGCACCACCACGACGGCGCGGGCGTCGGTCGGCACGCCATCCTTGAAGTCCATGCGCGGCAGCGGATTGGGACGGGTCACCAGCGTGGCGATCCAGTTCACCAGGCTTAGTGCCAGCTGGCCGCTGCCCGCCAGCGCCAGCACGCCGAGCAGCACGATCACCGGGCCGTGCACGCCGTTGCGCGCGGCGCGCTCCAGCAGCAGCGCGGTCGACACCAGCGAGATGGCGGCGATGGCGCCGAGGTAGGACGTCAGCGGCGAGGCGCGCGAGGTTTGCTGCAGCGCCTCCAGCCAAGGGCGGCGCATGCCGGTCTGCTTTTCCAGCGCGGCCAGACCGCCGCCGATCAGGTAGAAGCCCACGTGGCCGTGGCGCGCGTCGCCGCCTTCGAAGTGGGCCTGCGCCAGCTGCAAGGCCTGCTGCGCCACTTCGACTTCGGAATAGCGCGAACGCTTGGCGATCTTCTCGATCGCGTGGCGGTATTGGTCGCGGGTGGCGAATTCCATGCGGCCGTAGATGGCGGCCGGGTCCTGGCGCAAGGTCTGCTCGACCACGCTCATGGTCTCGACGAACTCCTGCCAGTCCATGGTGCCGAGGAAGCGCAGGCTGCCGATGCTGTTGGCGATCGAGACCTGCTCGGCCGCCTGCTGCTGGATCTCGGCCTGGATCTGCTGCTCGATGGTCTGGTCCGATTCGGCCAGGCGGTGCGTGATCCACGACAGCGCCAGGGTCAGCGCCGGGCTTTGTCCCTGCAGGCGGCGCGCCAGTTCGGCCACGAAGGCGCTGGTGATGGGCGGGTTGGAGCGCGCCATGTCGGCCACCATCAGTATCAGGCCGCTGGGATTTTTTTCGGCGACGTCGGTCATCTGGTCGGCCCAGGTGTTGGCCAGGTCGCGGTGGATGCGGTTGTCGGCCACGCGCGCGGCCACGCGCCGCAGGTTCTCGATCAGCGCCAGGCGCAGCATGATGGGGATGGCCCACAGCTCGCCCAGCTGCAGCGTGGCCACCTCCTGGTAGGCGTCGACGAAGCGGCACAGCGATTCGGGATCGACGCGGCCGTCGCCGTGGGCGATGATCTCCAGCGCGATCTTGTACACGCGCGGCGTGCCCTCCGGCGCGCCCTTGCCCAGGCGCGGCAGCTGCTTGCTGTAGTTCTTGGGCAGGTGGCGGCGGGCGATGCGGATCTGGTCTTCGATCAGGTAGAAATTATCCAGCAGCCATTCGGAGGCGGGCGTGATCTGGCGGCCGGCCTTGACGGCGGCGGTCAGCTCGTCGCAGGTGGAGTCGATGACGGCGGCGTTTTCCGCCAGCCGCGCCAGCAGGCGGTCGCGACCGCCGCGCTTGCTCAGTTCGTGGTGCGTGGCCAGCGTCTTGCCGTGCGCGGCCATCTGCGCCGCGCTGAACAGCTCGGCGCGCAGCGGCAGGTCTTGGTCGTCTTCGTCGGACAGCAAGGCGCCGGAGGGAGATTCGCGGAAGCCCAACGCGATGTCGGGCATGAGGGGGGCGGACTTGTTCAACGGTGTACCTCGTTTTGATTCTGCGAATAGGAAATTATCTGCCTAGGCATCCTACGGGGGCGCACGGCACGCGACTGTGCGCTGACGTACATACAGAATTTCCACGAAAAAAAAGGCCGCTTGCGCGGCCTTGTAAAGGAAGAAACCTTGATCTGATCAGGCCGCCTTCGCGAGCGGCGCCAGCGCCAATCCGCCGCTGAGGCTGTATGCCTGCGCGTGGCCGAGCCGGTGCAGCAGCTGCGCGGCCTTCTGGCTGCGGTTGCCGCTGCGACAGAAGAACACCAGCGGTGTGCGCTCGCCGCGCAGCCAGTCGCTGGCGTGCTCGGCCAGGCGGCCCAGCGGCACGCTGAGGGCCTGGCGTCCGCCCGGAGCGGGCGCGGTCGTCGCGGCGAATTCATACGGCTCGCGCACATCGACCAGCTTGGCGTCGGGATGGGCTTGCAGGAAGGCGTCCAACGCGGCGCTGTCGAGTTGCATGTCCGCAGACGCGCCGGCATTGGCGGGCGCGGCCATGCCGACGCAGAACTGGTTGTGTTCGTCGCGTGTCGGGCACAGCAGCGTCTGCGCGCAGGTCAGCGGACGCAGCGCGTCCACGGCGGGCCGCGCGCTGAAGGCGAAGCGCACCGCGCGCGGCGCCAGCGTGTCGCCGTCGGCCACGCCCAGCAGGTAATGGCGCGCGGCGCCGTCCGCCACGCGGGCCAGCGTCTGCGCGCCGAGCTTGATGACGGCGGCGGCAGGCCAGCCGTAGGCGTCGGTCGCGGCGCGGTGGTCGAAGTGGCGGCCGAGCGCTTCGATCAGCACGCTTCTATCGACGCCGGTCGTGGTGCTGACGATGGCCTGCACGTGGTAGTTCTGGCAGCGCACATAGGATTCGATGCGCCCGGTCATTTCCGGCAAGGGATCGATGACGATGCAGCTGCGGCTGGCGGCGTCCAGCACCAGCCAGCTGCACGCGCCTTCGACGCCCAGTTGCAGCAGGCCGTCGTGCGGGACGGCGGTGCGTTCGGACGGGATCAGGCAGCTGGCGCGCAAGGCCGCGCCGCAACGCTCGATGCGGCGGCAGGCGTCGGCTATGGTGGCCTCGTCCGCCAGCGGGCCGAAGGACATGCGGATGGCGCCGGCGCTGCGCCACAGCGGCGCGTGCATGGCGTCCAGCACGTAGCTGGGCGCGGCCTTGGCCGCCGAGCAGGCGCTGCCGGAGCTGACGCGCACCTGGGCGGCGTCGAACACGTCCATCAGTTCGCGGCTCGACAGGCCGGGCACGGAAAAGTTCAGCGTGGTCGGCAGCGATTTGTCGAAGGGGTGATTGAACACCACGCCGGGCAAGGCGGCGCGCAGGCTCTCGGCCAGGCGAGCGCGATAGCTGGCCAGCTGGTGATGGCTGCGGAAGGTGTCGCCGCGTTCCAGCGCGGCCAGCACCACGCCCAGCGCGGCGATGCCCGCCATGTTCTCGGTGCCGGAACGCTGGCCGCCCTCCTGGCCGCCGCCCATGATCAGCGGCGTGAACGGCGCGCCGGCGCGCACGTACAACATGCCCACGCCTTTCGGCGCGTACAGCTTGTGGCCGGAGAACGGCGCGTAGTCGATGCGGGTGGCGGCCAGGTTCAGGTCCAGCTTGCCCAGCGCCTGCACGCAATCGACCAGCCAGTAGGCGGGGCTGCCGGTCTCGGCCAGCACGGCCTCGATGGCGGCCAGGTCGGTGATGACGCCGGTTTCGTTGTTGGCGGCCATGGTGCACACCAGCGCGGCTTGCGGCGCCAGCGCGCGCAGCTGGGCCAGGTCGTGCGCGCCGTCCTGGTCGACCGGCAGTTTGTGCAGCGTCAGGTTCAGGCCCAGCAGGCGGTTCCAGTGCGCCAGGCTTTCCGGCACGGCCTTGTGCTCGGTCGCGCCGTAGACCAGCAGGCCGCCGATGGCCTCGCCGCGCTCTCGGCGTTCGCGCAGCGCGACCAGCGCCGACAGCACGGCGGTCTGGATGCCTTCGGTGGCGCCGCTGTTGAACATCAGGCGGCCTTCGCCCACACCCAGCAGGCGGATCGCGCAGGCGCGCGCCTGGTCCAGCAGGACTTTGGCCTTGAGGCCGGTGCCGTGGCTGCTGCTGGGATTGCCGTAGCGCTGGCCCATGGCATCGGCCGCAGCGGCGATGGCGGCCGGCAGCACGGCGGTGGTGGCGTTGCCATCAAGGTAGATTTCGGTCGTCATGAAAATGCCTGTGTCATCAATGCCTACAGTTTACTCAGCCGCGTGGAAACAGATGTACTAAAATACCCTTGATACGCATCCAATTCAGCATTTTTATGCTCCATTTCAGGAAATAATAGAATGAACCAACTCGATCGCTACGACTATGCAATTTTGTCCGCATTGCAAGGCGACGGCACGCTGTCGATCGCCCAGCTCAGCGAACGGGTCGGGCTGTCCACCACGCCGTGCTGGAAGCGGGTGCGGCGGCTGGAGGAGGAAGGCTATATCGAGAGCCGCGTGGCCATCGTCAACCGCCGCAAGGTGGGCTTGCCGGTGACGGTGTTCGTCAGCGTGCGGACCAGCCAGCACGACGACAAATGGCTGGCGCGCTTCGCCGCGGCCGTGGTCGCCCTGCCGGAAGTGCAGGAGTTCCATCGCATGAGCGGCGACATCGATTATCTGTTGAAGGTGGTAACGAGCGATATCGAAGGATATGACAGGTTTTACAAGAAGTTGATCAAGGTGGCGCAGCTGTCCGGGGTATCGTCGGCGTTTTCGATGGAGCAGATCAAGATCACCACGGCGTTACCGCTGGAGCTGGTTTCGCACCAATAATGTGCAGTGGCGGGCCGAGCATGGGATAATATTTGTCCCATATCAAATACTTGATTAAGCCCATGCGCGCACTGCTCGACCGCTGGCTGCCCAGCCCCACCACCGCCAGCCGCCGCGAACAATTGCGCGCCGCCGGCGGCGCCCTGTTCGGCCTGCTGCTGACCGCGCTGCTCGGACAATCCATGGCGCCCGGCGCGCTGTTCCTGGTCGCGCCGATCGGCGCCTCGTCCGTGCTGCTGTTCGCGCTGCCGGCCAGTCCGCTGGCGCAGCCGTGGTCGGCCATCGGCGGCAATGTGGTCAGCGGCCTGATGGGCGTGCTGTGCGTGCGCTGGTTCGGCGACGTGCTGTCGACGCCGCTGCTGTGCGCGCTGGCCGCCAGCACCGCGATCGCCGCGATGTTCGCGCTGCGCTGCCTGCATCCGCCCGGCGGCGCGGTGGCGCTGACGGCGGTGATCGGCGGCCCGGCCATCCACGCGGCCGGCTTCGCCTTCCCGCTGGTGACGGTGCTGGTCGACACGACGCTGCTGGCCGTCATGGCCATGCTATACAACAATCTGACCGGAAGGCGCTATCCCCATGCACAGCAAGGCGCGCATCCGAACCCGCACGCGACCAGCGACGCCGTGCCGACGGTGCGGCTGGGCTTCAAGCCGGAAGACCTGGACGCCGTGCTCAAGCAATACAACCAGGTGCTGGACATCAGCCGCGACGAGCTGGAATCGCTGTTCATGCAGACCGAGCAGCGCGCCTACCAGCGCCGCTTCGGCATCATCAGCTGCGCCGACATCATGTCGCGCGACATCATCAGCGCCGAGTTCGGCACCAGCCTGGAGGAAGCCTGGCAGCAGATGCGCGCACACCGCGTGGCCGCGCTGCCGGTGCTCAACCGGGCGCGGCGGGTGATCGGCATCGTCACGCAGACGGATTTCCTGGAGCACGGCGGGCTGGACGACTATCGCAGCATCCGCCATCAACTGCAGCGATTCCTGCGCAAAAGCGGCGTCACGCACACCGAGAAGGCCGAAGTGGTCGGACAGATCATGACCCAGCATCCGACCACCGCGCGGCTGGACACGCCGATCGTCGACCTGGTGCCGCTGATGGCCGACTCCGGCTTCCACCACATCCCCATCGTCGACCATGAACAGCGTTTCGCCGGCATCATCACCCAGTCGGACCTGGTGGCGGCGCTGTACGAAAGCCGTTTCGCCGAAGCGGCGGCCTGAAAGAAAAAAGGCCGCGCCCGAGGGCAGCGGCCAGGCTGTGCTGCTTTGTTATGCTTGTATCAGGAGGCGGCCTTGCGGCGGCTGACCACCGCGCCCAGCAGGCCCAGTCCGGCCGCCAGCATGGCGTAGCTTTCCGACTCCGGCACGGGGGACGTGATGGCCGCCCCTACCGTGGCGCCGTAGTAGTACTCGCTGTTGGGGGTAACGAAGCTGATATCGGTATAAGTTCCGCTAAATTTCAGCAAACCGTTCCCTTCGTAGCCGGTGACGGTCAGGCCGCTGCTCACCAGCGTACCGCCGCCCCAATGTCCGGCGCCCTGGCTGAGGATGGTGAAGCTGCCGTTCTGGAACACAAAGCTGACCGGCACGCCGCTCTGGCCGACGCTGAACATGTCGATGTATGGATCGACCACCGCCTGGCTGAAGTGGAAGTGATTGACGGTGGCATTACCGCCCGTCATCAGAATGGTGCCGTTGCTGCCTGGTGTGTTGGTCACTTCAGCGTTGGTGAACGACGAGGGCACGTCGTAGATGTTGGAACTGTAATCGAGGCCTATCGTGTCGCCCGTATAGGTGACGTTGATCGTCTGCGCGTTCTGCGTCAGGCTGCCGCTGCCGGCGTTGACCCAGGCCGTCCAGCTGACGGTCGGCGTTACCGCGGATGCCGCCAACGGTGCGGCCAAGGCCAGTGTCCATGCGGCTTTCATGATTTTTTTCATGCCATCCCTCCCTGTGTATAGTGCGGTGCAAGTTACGCGACCGAGTTCTCAGCATACGCCGGTTTTTTATGCTTTTTAAACAATTATATTTGCAAATTTGAATTTAGAATTTCCATGGAAAAACAATGTATCACCGATACAAAAATTGTCCCAGCGCCGCCCCGCAATGGCTTATGCTAGGCGCCAATTTTGTGACATCCCGAGGACGTAACCATGACGTATCGCAGCAACACCCTTGCTACTCTTGCCCCGCTCGCAGCGGCCGTGATGCTGGCGTTCGCGCCGCTGGCGTCCAGCGCCGCCGCGCCGGCCATCGCTGTTCCGCAAGTCAGCGCCGCGCCCGCCCACAAGGCGCTGCGAACCCTGGCCGACCAGTACTATGACGCCGGCGCCCGCTTCGAGCCGCTCAACGCAACGGAAAACGGCGACAACCGTTTCGACGATCAACTGGGCCTGAGCATCGCCCCGGCCAAGCGTGCCCAGCAGTTCAAGCTGTATCGCCAGTTCGCCGACCGCCTGAAGACGATCAAGCGCGCCCAGCTGGACAACGGCGACCGCATCAACTACGACATCCTCGGCTATGAGCTGAACCAACTGCTGGCGATGGAGAAGTTCCCCGAACATCTGCTGCCGATCAACCAGATGGACAGTGTGCCCGTGACGCTGGCCAACTACGCGGGCGGCGAAGCCTCGCAGCCGATCGGCACCGTCAAGGAATACGACGCCTACCTGAGCCGCATCAGCCAGCTGCCGGCCTGGATAGACCAGGCCATCGCCAATATGCGCGAAGGCATGAAGCAAGGCATCACCGAGCCGAAAGCCATCATGGAATCGGGCTTGCCGCAGTTCCAGAAGCTGGTCAGCGCCACGCCGGAAAGCAACATCTTCTACACACCGATCACCAAGCTGCCGGCCGCCTTCGCCGACGCCGACAAGCAGCGCCTGACCGCCGCCTACCGCAAGACCGTCGGCGAGCAATTGATGCCGGCGCTGGCCCGCCTGGCGACCTTCCTGGAAAAGGAATACGTGCCGGCCTGCCGCACCACCACCGGCCTGGGCGCGTTGCCGAACGGCGCCGCCTGGTATCAGGCACGCGTTGCCGGCGCCACCACAACCTCGCTCAAGCCCGATGAAATCCATGCCATCGGCCTGAGGGAGGTCGCGCGCATCCAGGCCCAGTTCGAAGTGCTGGGCCCCAAGCTGGGCTATACCGGCCCCGCCTCGGGCCTGCCGGTCTGGGTGGCGGCGCAGCCGAAATTCTATCCGTTCAAGACCGAGGACGAAGTCCAGGCCGTCTATCGCAAGCTGAACGATGTGCTGGACACCAAGCTGCCGCTGATGTTCACGCTGCTGCCGAAAGCCAAGCTGGACCTGCGCCTGGAACCCGAACTGAGCCGCGCCACCGCGTCGGACCACTACACGGCGCCGGCCGGCGACGGTTCGCGCCCGGGCGTGTTCTGGTCGGTGGTGAACGATCCGGGCAAATACGGCAGCACCGGCATGACCACGCTGTTCCTGCATGAGGGCAAGCCCGGCCACCACTTCCACATCGCCCTGATGCAGGAGCTAAATCTGCCTAACTTCCGCAAATATGGCGGCAACAACGCCTTTACCGAAGGCTGGGCGCTGTATGCGGAAACGCTGGGCAAGGAAATGGGCTTGTTCGACGATCCGGCCCAGTACTTCGGCCACCTGAACGACGAACTGCTGCGCGCCACCCGCCTGGTGGTCGACACCGGCATGCACGCGCAAGGCTGGACCCGCGAGCAGAGCATCCAGTACATGCACGACACGCTGGGCTATGACAATTCCGCCAAGACCGAAACCGAACGCTATATGGCCTGGCCCGGCCAGGCGCTGGGCTACAAGATCGGATCGCTGAAAATCGTCGAACTGCGCCAGCGCGCGGCCAAGGCGCTGGGCGACAAGTTCAGCCTGCCGAAGTTCCATGCCGTGGTGCTGGGCGACGGCACGTTGCCGCTGGCCCTGCTGGAGGAAAAAGTCGACCGCTGGATCGCGGCACAGAAGTAATCGCAACAGGGCGGGCCGCGCGGGCCCGCCCTATCCTGCTATTTGGCGTAGCGTTTGATGCGGGCGATCACCAGTTCGGGCAGGGCCGTGATCTGCTTTGCATGGTTGGCAAAGACGATCTGCTGGCGCCCCACCGACACCGGCTTGCCATCCGCATAAAAGCGGAACTCCAGCCAAAACGAACACTTCCTCACATCAAAAGCATTCAACTCGCAGTGGACTTCCTGGAAAGGGAAGGTCTCCCGCAGGTAGTCCTGCTCGGCGCGCTTGGTGATGAACACCCCCTCGTTTTGCAGCATGTCGCGCGAAATACAATCAAAAAACCACTTCTCACGGCAAATGCCCTGCCACTCGAAATACCGCGCGAAATATGTATTGCCGTAGGCGTTGGAATCCTTCAGGAAAATCGTCAGGGCGTGGGTGAACGTCTGCTTGGCGTTGATGGCGTTCGCAGCGGTGATTTCGGACATTTCTACTTCGGTGGCGTGCAGCAGCATGGGAATTCCCCTTTAAGATGAGTTGGACCGCCCTGGCCTGCGGCCGAGAACGTTTGCCCGCAAGCCGGGCAGGAACACTTAAAGGGGATTTCCCATGTGCTTGTTTGATAAAACGCAAACACCTATTCAATACTCAAGCGAGCTAGATCAACACGCGCAATACTTCGACCTAATCGTACCCAGTTCGTTGGAAAAAGCGCATGCATTCCCTACTGCCCGCCGTGGTCTCCCTGCTCTTCCTTTGCTACGGCGCGTACGTGCTGCATTCGCGCGGGGTGAGCCGCATCAGCCTGACGTTTTTCCTGCTGTGCGCCACCACGTTCTGCTGGCAATTCACCTGGGCCGTGCTGTTCCAGATCCACGACGAGCATGAGGCGTTGGCGCTGGCCAAGCTCGGCTATCTGCTCATTCTCTTCCTGCCGACCACGCTGTACCATTTCGTTGCCGAGTTGACTGCGCAGCGCAGCGAGCGGCGCTGGGTGGACCTGTCCTATGTCGGCGCCGGGTTGCTGGGCGTGGTCATGCTGAGCACCGATTGGCTGATCGCCGGCGTGTATCCCTATTTCTTTGGCTTTTACCCCAAGGCGGGGCCGCTGCACGCGCTGCATCTGCTGCAAACCGGCCTGGTGGTTGGACGCGGCCTGTGGCTGCTCTACCGGCGCCAGCAACTGGCCGTGTCGACCGAGAGGAGCCGGCTGCGCTACTGCCTGGTCAGCCTGCTGATCTACTTCTTCGCCTCGGTCGACTATTTGTGCAACTACGGCGTGCAGTTCTATCCGCCCGGGGTGCTGTTCGTGGCGGCCAGCCTGGGCCTGATCGCCCAGGCCATGGTGCGGCACAACCTGCTGGCCGACCCGATGGAGGTGGCCGCCACCATTGCCCACGAGATGCGTACGCCGCTGGCGACCATCCGCAACCAGTCGCGGGTGCTGGCCAAATGCCTGCCGGATCTTCTGGCCGGCTATCAAAGCGCGGTGGAGCATCACCACATCCAGCCGCTGCTGCAGCCGGCGCAACTGAATTACCTGAGCAAGCTAACCCAGCATATTGAAGCGGAAATCAGCCGCTCCAATTTCATCGTCGACATGATGCTGGCGTCCGCCCGCGCGGGCAGCCTGAACCGGAACGACTTCGCCAATCATTCAATCAAGAAATGCGTGGATGAGGCCCTGGCCTGCTATCCGTTCGAAAGCTCGATGCGCGACAAGGTCGTGGTGAAGGCGTCCGAGGACTTCACGTTTTTCGGCTCGGATGTCTTGCTGGTCTATGTGCTGTACAACCTGTTTAAAAACGCTTTACACGCGATTAAATCGGCCGGCCGGGGCGAGGTTGAAATTGCCTTCTTTACCAATGGAGATAGCAGGCAGTTATTGGTGACGGATACCGGAGCGGGAATACCGGACGATGTATTGCCGCATGTATTTGAGCCTTTTTATAGCACCCGGCATAATGGCGGCGGCACCGGAATGGGATTGGCATTCTGCCAGCGGGTAATTACCGCATTTGGCGGAAAAATACAGTGCGAATCCCAGGCTGGGCATTATACGAGATTCTCCCTATTATTCCCGCAGCGCCAGGCATGGACTGGCGATCAGATGCCGGATTAATTTACGGCGACTTCTTCGCCACTGATCTTTTCCAGATCGGTTTCATCGCCCAAGACATATATTTTCTGCTCCCGCAACACCTGGAGAATAAAAGGCTGTTGCTCGCGCAGACGGCGTTTAAAGTCAGGAATGGAATACAGATTGGGATTGATTTTACGCCGCAATAAACGTTCGGCGACCGGCAGGCGGGATAATAACTCGCCGTAGCTGGTATTATCGCCGATCAGCATTAATTCCACGGGCGTATCCATGCCCTCATGTTCCTTGGCCGTGGCGCCATAAACAAAGGCCACATTCAGCACATGCTGCAGCGGCGCCAGCGCCGAATTCAGCACGCTCACCAGGCCGAAGGTTTTCTTGACCAGGTTGCTTAACTCCCCGAATACGATGCATTCCTTGTTGGGCTTAAAACGGCGCACGTTGCCAATGCGCTCGGACACGATGACGCCCGACTCATGCAGCCGTTTCAGCTCCCGCTGGGCCGAGGCGCTGCCCAAACCGGTCAGGCGCATGATCTCGTTCAAGTGGAATCCTTGATTGACACGTACAAATAGCAAACCCAGCAGCTTCTGCTGGGCAGGGGTGAAGAGTGCTTGAGCGATCATGAGCCAAATCTTAGCATGAACACACCACAGTCTGGCGTGTTTAAACGTAGGGTTTTCCTGGTTTACTTGCAAGTGGCAAGCCGGTGCGCCATCGCCGGCGGATACGGCCGCCGCTGATGGGCAGGCCGGCACGCACCGGGGGCGAACATACGAACGACCGCCGCAGGGCGAATTCCATATTAACCCCGCTTGTCGCGAGTGGAAGCGGCAAACAGGCCGCGATTAACTCCTCTTCTCGAAAAGGCGATATTCAGATGAATTATATTTAAAAGCACACCGGCCATTTAAAACGCGGCCTTAAATAAAAAAACGGCACCCGAAGGTGCCGTTTTTATTTGCGGGACTAAAAGCTGAATTATGCTTCGCCGTCGTGCGGAATAACCGATTCGGTCGTTTCCACATCGCTGCTGGACATCGAGGCTTTCTCGGCCAGCAGCAGGGCTTGACGCTCTTCCACTTCCCACTGCTCTTTCTCTTTGCGAGCGCGGTGGAATGCCAGACCGGTGCCGCCTGGAATCAGACGACCAACGATGACGTTTTCTTTCAGACCACGCAGACCATCGCGCTTGCCCATAATCGCGGCTTCGGTCAGAACGCGGGTGGTTTCCTGGAACGATGCGGCCGAGATAAACGAATCGGTCGACAGCGATGCCTTGGTAATACCCAGCAGAACGTTTTCGTAGGTTGCAGGGATCTTATTCTCTGCAATTACGCGATCGTTTTCATCCAGCAGTTCCGAACGCTCAACCTGCTCGCCAACGATATAGTTGGTGTCGCCGGCATTAACGATCTGAACGCGACGCAGCATCTGACGCACAATTACTTCAATGTGCTTGTCGTTAATCTTCACGCCCTGCAGACGGTACACGTCCTGCACTTCGTCAACGATATAACGCGCCAGCGCTTCGATACCCAGCAGACGCAGAATGTCTTGTGGATCGGCAGGGCCGTCGACAATCATCTCGCCTTTGTTCACCACCTGGCCGTCGTGGACCAGCACTTGCTTGTCCTTGGTGATCAGGAACTCGTGCTTGTTGCCGTCCATGTCCGTGATTTCCAGACGCTGCTTACCCTTGGTTTCTTTACCGAAGGCAACAGTACCGGTGACTTCCGCCAGCATACCTGCGTCTTTTGGCGAACGTGCTTCGAACAGCTCGGCAACGCGCGGCAGACCACCGGTAATATCGCGAGTCTTCTGCGATTCGGTCGGGATACGCGCCAGCACTTCACCGACGGACACTGCCTGGCCATCCTTCACCATGATCAGCGCGCCGACCTGGAAGCCGATCGCCACAGCGTGTTCGGTGCCGGCGATCTTCACTTCGTGACCATCTTCGTTCAACAGTTTTACCTGTGGACGCAGGGTCTTGGTCAGCGAGCCGCGACGCTTGGCATCGATTACCACCAGGGTCGACAGACCGGTCACTTCGTCCACCTGACGGGCAACGGTCACGCCTTCTTCGACGTTCTCGAAACGCACCGTACCGGCGTACTCGGTGATGATCGGACGGGTCAGCGGATCCCAGGTCGCCAGGGCCGTGCCGGCCTTGATGACCATGCCGTCCTTGACGATCAGGGTCGCGCCGTACGGCACCTTGTGACGCTCGCGCTCACGGCCGTGGTCGTCGGTGATCAGCACTTCGCCCGAACGGGAAATGACGATTTGCGCGCCCTTGCCGTTGGTGACGTAACGCATGGTCGAGGTGAAGCGGATAGTACCGTTCGACTTCGCTTCCACCGACGATGCCACTGCCGCACGCGACGCCGCACCACCGATGTGGAAGGTACGCATGGTCAGCTGGGTACCTGGTTCACCGATCGACTGCGCTGCGACCACACCGACGGCTTCGCCAGCGTTGACCAGCATGCCGCGGCCCAAATCGCGACCGTAGCACTTGGCGCACAGGCCGAAGCGCGTGTCGCAAGTCAGCGGAGTGCGAACCTTGACTTCGTCGATCGACAGACGCTCGATCTCTTCGACCATGTCCTCGTCCATCAGCGTGCCGGCTTCGTACAGCGTAGCCTGGGTCTCTGGGTTGACGACGTCGTTGACCACCACGCGGCCGAGGATACGGTCGCGCAGCGCTTCGATCACTTCACCACCCTCGACCATCGCCTTCATCAGCGTGCCGTTAGAGGTGCCGCAGTCGTCTTCGATCACAACCAGATCCTGGGTCACGTCGACCAGACGGCGGGTCAGGTAACCCGAGTTCGCGGTCTTCAGTGCCGTATCCGCCAGACCTTTACGAGCGCCGTGGGTCGAGATGAAGTACTGCAACACGTTCAGGCCTTCGCGGAAGTTCGCGGTAATCGGCGTTTCGATAATCGAACCGTCCGGTTTCGCCATCAGACCACGCATACCTGCCAGCTGGCGAATCTGCGCCGCGGAACCGCGGGCGCCCGAGTCGGCCATCATGTAAATCGCGTTGAAGGATTCCTGGGTGGACTTGGTGCCGTCACGCTTGATGACGTCTTCCACTTTCAGTTGGTCCATCATGGCCTTGCCGACTTCATCGGAGGTCTTGCCCCAGATGTCGACCACCTTGTTGTAACGTTCGCCGGCGGTGACCAGACCCGAAGCGTACTGCTGCTCGATCTGCTTGACTTCGGACTCGGCGGCCGAAATCAGGGTCACTTTCTGAGGCGGTACCAGCATGTCGTCCACGCAGATCGAAATACCGGCGCGGGTCGCCAGGCGGAAGCCCGACTGCATCAGCTGGTCGGCAAACACCACCGTCGCGCGCAGGCCGCACTTACGGAAGGACGTGTTGATCAGCTTGGAAATCTCTTTCTTCTTCAGCGCGCGGTTCAGCACGGAGAATGGCAGGCCTTTCGGCAGGATTTCCGACAGGATGGCGCGGCCGACCGTGGTCTCGTAACGGGTCACGGTGCGAACGAATTCGCCCGTCGCTGGATCTTTTGGATTCTCAACGATACGTACGGTGATACGGGTGGTCAGTTCCACTTCCTTGTTGTCGTAGGCACGGATGACTTCCGACACGTCGGGGAACAGCATGCCTTCGTTCTTGGCGTTGATCGCTTCGCGGGTCGCGTAGTACAGACCCAGCACGATATCCTGCGAAGGAACGATCGACGGTTCGCCGTTCGACGGGAACAGGATGTTGTTCGAAGCCAGCATCAGCGTGCGGGCTTCCATCTGCGCTTCGATCGACAGCGGAACGTGAACTGCCATCTGGTCACCGTCGAAGTCGGCGTTGAATGCCGCGCAGACCAGTGGGTGCAGTTGGATCGCTTTACCTTCGATCAGAACCGGTTCGAAAGCCTGGATACCCAGACGGTGCAGCGTAGGCGCACGGTTCAGCATGATCGGGTGTTCGCGGATCACGTCTTCCAGGATGTCCCAGACGACCGGTTCCTGGATCTCGACCAGCTTCTTGGCGGCCTTGATCGTGGTAGCCAGGCCCATCAGTTCCAGCTTGTTGAAGATGAACGGCTTGAACAGTTCCAGCGCCATCAGCTTCGGCAGACCGCACTGGTGCAGTTTCAGCTGCGGACCCACCACGATGACCGAACGGCCCGAGTAGTCGACGCGCTTACCCAGCAAGTTCTGACGGAAGCGGCCGCCCTTACCCTTGATCATCTCAGCCAGCGATTTCAGCGGACGCTTGTTGGCGCCGGTCATCGCTTTGCCGCGACGGCCATTGTCCAGCAGCGAGTCGACCGCTTCCTGCAGCATGCGCTTTTCGTTGCGCGTGATGATCTCTGGAGCGCGCAGCTCCATCAGGCGTTTCAGACGGTTGTTACGGTTGATCACGCGGCGATACAGATCGTTCAGATCCGAGGTCGCGAAACGGCCGCCGTCCAGCGGGACCAGCGGACGCAGTTCCGGCGGCAGCACCGGCAGCACTTCCATGATCATCCACTCAGGCTTGATGCCCGAACGCTGGAACGCTTCCAGCACTTTCAGACGCTTGGCGTATTTCTTGATCTTGGCTTCGGACTTCGATTCCTTCAGTTCCACGCGCAGGGTCTCGGCATCGCGGTGGATGTCGATCGAGCGCAGCAGTTCGCGGATACCTTCAGCGCCCATGAAGGCGGTGAAGTCGTCGCCGTACTCTTCGTACTTGGCGGCGTAGTCGTCTTCCGACATGATCTGGCACTTCTTCAGCGGGGTCATGCCTGGATCGGTCACCACGTATGCTTCGAAGTACAGCACGCGTTCGATGTCCCGCAGGGTCATGTCCAGCACCATGCCCAGACGGGATGGCAGCGACTTCAGGAACCAGATGTGGGCGGTCGGCGAGGCCAGCTCGATGTGGCCCATGCGCTCGCGGCGCACCTTGGCCAGCGTGACTTCGACGCCGCACTTCTCGCAGATCACGCCGCGGTGTTTCAGGCGCTTGTACTTGCCGCACAGGCATTCGTAGTCCTTGATCGGGCCAAAGATCTTGGCGCAGAACAGACCGTCGCGCTCAGGCTTGAAGGTGCGGTAGTTGATGGTTTCCGGCTTTTTAACTTCGCCGTAGGACCACGAACGGATTTTTTCAGGCGAAGCGAGACCGATCTTGATCGCGTCAAAGGTCTCGTTCGTCTGTACTTGCTTGAATAAATCGAGCAGTGCTTTCATGTATCACTCCAGGTAGTGATGAATTCTTTAAACTGCCCCGCCGGCAACGACCGGCGGGGCCCGTGCTTGATGTCTTAGTTGCGTTCCAGGTCGATATCGATACCCAGGGAACGGATCTCTTTCACCAGCACGTTGAACGATTCCGGCATACCGGCGTCGATCACGTGGTCGCCCTTGACCAGGTTCTCGTACACTTTGGTACGGCCGTTCACGTCATCCGACTTAACGGTCAACATCTCTTGCAGCACATACGATGCGCCGTATGCTTCCAGTGCCCACACCTCCATCTCACCGAAGCGCTGGCCGCCGAACTGGGCTTTACCGCCCAGTGGCTGCTGCGTCACCAGCGAGTATGGACCGGTCGAACGCGCGTGCATCTTGTCGTCGACCAAGTGGTGCAGCTTCAGCATGTGCATCACGCCGACGGTGACCTTGCGCTCGAACGCTTCGCCGGTGCGGCCGTCGTACATCGTGACCTGATTCTTCGACGGGGTCATGCCCAGCTTGGCGGCGATGTCGTCCGGGTAGGCCAGGTCCAGCATGCGGCGGATTTCCGACTCGTGCGCGCCGTCGAACACCGGCGTGGCGAACGGAACACCCTTCTTCAGGTTGTTCGCCAGCTTCATGATCTCTTCGTCGTCGAACTGGTCCAGATCTTCCGGACGGCCATTTTCGTTGTAGATCACGGTCAGATACTTGCGCATCTCTTCGGCTTTGGTGTGCACGGCCAGCATTTCGCCGATACGGATACCCAGGCCCTTCGCTGCCCAACCCAGGTGGGTCTCGAGAATCTGACCCACGTTCATACGGGAAGGAACACCCAGCGGGTTCAGCACCACGTCGGCCGGCGTACCGTCGGCCATGTATGGCATGTCTTCCACCGGCACGATACGGGAAACCACACCCTTGTTACCGTGACGACCCGCCATCTTGTCGCCCGACTGCAGGCGGCGCTTGACAGCCAGGTAGACCTTGACCATCTTCTGCACGCCAGGTTGCAGTTCATCGCCCTGGGTCAGCTTCTTGCGCTTCTCTTCGAAGGCCAGGTCGAACTGGTGGCGCTTCTCGTTGATCGATTCCTTGATCGCTTCCAGCGCGGTGGCCGATGCGTCTTCCGCCGGGCGGATGTCGAACCAGTGGTACTTGTCCAGATCAGCCAGGTATTCCTTGGTGATCTTGGCGCCCTTGGCCAGCTTCTTCGGACCGCCGTTGACGACTTGGCCGATCAGCATTTTTTCCAGACGCTGGAAGGCATCGCCTTCCACAATACGCATCTGGTCGTTCAGGTCCAGGCGGAAACGCTTCAGTTCATCGTCGATGATCTGTTGCGCGCGCTTGTCGCGAACGATGCCTTCACGGGTGAAGACCTGGACGTCGATCACGGTGCCGATCATGCCCGATGGCACGCGCAGCGAGGTGTCTTTGACGTCCGATGCCTTCTCGCCGAAGATCGCGCGCAGCAGCTTCTCTTCCGGGGTCAGCTGGGTTTCGCCTTTAGGCGTTACCTTGCCGACCAGGGTGTCGCCCGCTTGCACTTCCGCGCCGATGTAGACGATACCGGACTCATCCAGACGAGCCAGCTGGTTCTCAGCCAGGTTCGAGATGTCGCGGGTGATTTCTTCCGCGCCCAGCTTGGTATCGCGTGCCACGACGGACAGCTCTTCGATGTGGATCGAGGTGTAGCGGTCGTCCTTGACGACGTTTTCCGAGATCAGGATCGAATCCTCGAAGTTCAGACCATTCCATGGCATGAAGGCCACGGTCATGTTCTGGCCCAGAGCCAATTCACCCAGGTCGGTCGATGCGCCGTCGGCGATCACGTCGCGCTTGGCCACACGGTCGCCCACCTTGACGATAGGACGCTGGTTGATGTTGGTGTTCTGGTTCGAACGGGTGTACTTGATCAGGTTGTAGATGTCGACACCGACTTCGCCGGCGGTTGCTTCGTCATCGTTCACGCGGATCACGACACGGCCCGCATCGATGTAGTCGACGATACCGCCGCGCAGTGCCTGCACGGTGGTGCCCGAGTCGACTGCCACGGTGCGTTCGATACCGGTACCGACCAGTGCTTTTTCTGGGCGCAGGCAAGGAACTGCCTGACGCTGCATGTTGGCACCCATCAATGCGCGGTTCGCATCATCGTGTTCGAGGAACGGAATCAGCGATGCCGCCACCGAAACGATCTGGCCCGGCGCCACGTCCATGTACTGGATGCGCTCTGGGGACACCAGGATGGTTTCGCCGGCTTCACGGGCCGAGACCAGCTCGTCGCTCAGCATGCCGTTCTTGTCGATGGTCGCATTCGCCTGGGCGATGATGTAGCGGCCTTCTTCAATGGCGGACAGGTAGTCGATCTGGTCGGTGATCTTGGAGCCTTCGACCTTGCGGTACGGGGTTTCCAGGAAGCCGTATTCATTCAGGCGGGCGTACAGCGCCAGCGAGTTGATCAGACCGATGTTCGGGCCTTCAGGCGTCTCGATCGGGCACACGCGGCCGTAGTGGGTCGGGTGCACGTCTCGTACTTCGAAGCCTGCGCGTTCGCGGGTCAGACCGCCAGGGCCCAGGGCGGAGACACGGCGTTTGTGCGTGATTTCCGACAGCGGGTTGGTCTGGTCCATAAACTGCGACAGCTGCGACGAACCGAAGAACTCGCGGATTGCGGCCGAGATCGGCTTCGAGTTGATCAGGTCGTGCGGCATCAGGTTGTCCGCTTCGGCCTGGCCGAGGCGTTCCTTGACGGCGCGCTCAACGCGCACCAGGCCGGCGCGGAACTGGTTCTCCGCCAGTTCGCCGACGCAACGTACGCGACGGTTGCCCAGGTGATCGATATCGTCGACTTCGCCGCGGCCATTGCGCAGTTCCACCAGGATCTTGATCACGGCCAGCACGTCTTCGTTCGACAGCGTCATGGCGCCGGTCAGTTCATCGCGGCCGATGCGGCGGTTGAACTTCATGCGGCCCACGGCCGACAGGTCGTAACGGTCGGCGCTGTAGAACAGGCCGTTGAACAGCGCTTCGACGGAGTCTTCCGTTGGCGGTTCGCCAGGACGCATCATGCGGTAGATCGCGACACGGGCGGCCATCTGGTCGGCGGTGTCGTCGATGCGCAGGGTTTGCGAAATGTAGGCGCCCTGGTCCAGGTCGTTGGTGTACAAGGTCTGGATTTCGGAGATGTTGGCTTCGCGCAGGCGGCCCAACACGTCTTCGGTCAGCTCATCGTTGGCGGACGCGACAACTTCGCCGGTCTCCGGATCGACGATGTTCTTGGCCAGCACGCGGCCCAGCAGGTAGTCTTCCGGCACGGAGATGTGCTTGATGCCGTTCGATTCGATATCGCGCACGTGCTTGGCGTTGATGCGCTTATCCTTCAGGACCAGCGTTTTGCCTTCCTTGTTGACGATGTCGAAACGCGCGACTTCGCCACGCAGGCGCTCGGCGACGAATTCCATTTCCGCGCCTTCGGAGCGCAGGTTGAAATTGTCGAACACGAAGAAGTTCGCCAGGATCTGCTCGTGCGACATGCCGATCGCTTTCAGCAGGATCGTCACTGGCATCTTACGGCGGCGGTCGACGCGGAAGAACAGGATGTCTTTCGGGTCGAACTCGAAGTCCAGCCACGAACCGCGGTAAGGAATGATACGCGCGGAGAACAGCAGCTTGCCCGACGAGTGGGTCTTGCCGCGGTCGTGCTCGAAGAACACGCCAGGGGAGCGATGCAGCTGCGAAACGATAACGCGCTCGGTACCATTGATCACGAACGAACCGGTGGTGGTCATCAGGGGCAGTTCGCCCATGTAGACTTCCTGTTCCTTCATCTCTTTGACAACCGGCTTGGTCGGCGATTCCTTGTCCAGGATCACCAGGCGCACCTTGGCGCGCAGCGGCGACGCGAACGTCAGGCCACGCAGTTGGCATTCCTTGACGTCAAAGGCGGGGTCGCCCAGGACGTACGACAGGAATTCGAGACGCGCAAAGCCATTGTGCGAAACGATAGGGAAAATCGAGGTAAAGGCCGACTGCAGGCCGTCGTTCTTGCGTGTCGACGGTGCTACGTCTTCTTGCAAGAAACTATGGTAGGACTCGAGCTGGGTAGCCAGCAGGAACGGAACGTGGTGAACGTTGGCGCGCTTCGCGAATGATTTGCGAATGCGTTTCTTCTCAGTAAATGAGTAGTGCATGGACACTCCGTGAGTGACAGAAAGGATAAAAAATTCAGGTTTTGCCAGTGCACTATTAGCCACTTCAGCAACAAGATCGGCTGCATGTCACACAGACGAAACCTGAAACTTCTACCATTTCCAGCTGATTCGATAAAACTGCGGCGTTGGACAAACGCTACAAATACGACGAGGACGACAAAGGAGCCAAAGCCGGATTTCCTCCCTTTCAGAAGGAAATCCGCAGCTTTGGCTCGAGGCGCTAACTAGCCGCCGTACAACTTGATTACTTCAGGTCGGCCTTGGCGCCAGCTTCTTCCAGCTTCTTCTTAGCGGCTTCAGCGTCAGCTTTCGACAGGGCTTCTTTAACGGTCTTAGGAGCGCCATCAACCACGTCTTTGGCTTCTTTCAGGCCCAGACCGGTGATTTCGCGAACTGCTTTAATAACGCCAACTTTGTTTGCGCCGACTTCGGTCAGAACAACGTTGAACTCGGTTTGCTCTTCAACTGCAGCAGCAGCTGCGCCGCCAGCTGCTGGAGCAGCCATTGCAGCGGCCGAAACGCCGAATTTTTCTTCGAAAGCTTTGACCAGTTCGTTCAGGTCCATTACGGACATTTCGCTAACTGCGTTCAGGATGTCGTCTTTGCTAATTGCCATTTGAAACTCCAATAATTTTTTGATTCGTTAATACATCAGATTGGTACTTGAGAAAAAAACCGGCTGCGGCTATTAAGCTGCGGCTGGGGCTTCTTCTGCGGCCACTTCGGCAACAGCTGGAGCACCTTCGGATTTTTTCGCTGCCAGAGCAGCCAGACCACGTGCAAAGCCCGACACCGGAGCCAGCATAACGCCCAACAACTGCGAGATGAGAACTTCACGGCTAGGAATGCTCGCCAACGCTGCAACAGCTGCTTTATCCAGCTGCTTGCCTGCGTAGTTACCTGCGGTGATGACCAGTTTGTCGTTGGTTTTAGCGAAGTCAGCGATGACTTTAGCTGCTGCAACGGCATCGTCCGAGATCGAGTAGATCAGGGGACCGGTCATGCTGTCTGCCAGGCTGGCGAACTGCGTGCCTTCGACGGAGCGACGAGCGAGGGTGTTTTTCAACACTCGCAGGTACACGCCTTGAGCGCGCGCTTTGGCACGAAGTTGCGTCAAGTGAGCAACCTGGATGCCACGATATTCGGCCACGACGATAGTTTGCGCAGTTGCTACTTTTGCGGAAACTTCGGCGACAACGGCCTTTTTGTCATTCAGATTGAGACCCACGGTCAACCTCCTTAAATGATGACGGGCAAACTGCCTGCCATCGGTTCGAACAACGGCGTCCGAGGTTTAGGAGTCCAATGGACTACGAAACTTGATCGGGTACACCATCTGCGTTGGGTGAAAAATTCAATTAACCGGTTGCCTGCCTGATGCACCCGGCCCAACGGTCTTTGATTGCCTGGCCGCCGCTGCAAGCAACGGCGACCAGCCCAAAGAACTGCCCCGCGCCTTGCAGCACAGGGACTTAAACTTTTAAAACTTAGGCAGCCAGGGTAGCCTGGTCAACACGGACGCCAGCGCCCATGGTCGACGACAGCGATACCTTGCGCAGGTAAACACCCTTGCTGGTGGCTGGCTTGGCTTTGTTCAGTGCGTCGATCAGGGCAACCAGGTTGCTCTTCAGATCTGCGTCAGCGAACGATTTGCGGCCGATGGTCGCGTGGATGATACCGGCTTTGTCGGTACGGTACTGAACTTGACCGGCTTTCGCGTTTTTCACGGCGGTAGCGACGTCAGGGGTTACGGTGCCGACTTTCGGGTTAGGCATCAGGCCACGTGGGCCCAGGATCTGACCCAGGGTACCAACGATACGCATGGTGTCTGGCGAAGCGATGACGATGTCGAAAGGCATGTCGCCGGCTTTGACGCGCTCGGCCAGGTCTTCCATACCAACGACGTCGGCGCCGGCTGCTTTAGCCTGCTCTGCTTTTTCGCCCGAAGCGAACACAGCAACGCGAACGGTCTTGCCGGTGCCGGCTGGCAGCACGACGGAACCGCGAACGACCTGGTCCGACTTCTTAGGATCCACACCCAGCTGTACCGACACGTCGATCGATTCGTTGAACTTGGCGGTAGCCAGTTCTTTGATCAGAGCGACTGCGTTGTCGAATGCGTAGGTTTTGGTGCTATCAACTTTGGCTTTGATAGCTTTAGCGCGTTTGGACAGTTTTGCCATGATTACAGACCTTCCACCGTGATGCCCATCGAACGTGCGGAACCAGCGATGGTGCGTACAGCGGCATCCATGTCGGCAGCGGTCAGATCTGGGGTTTTCAATTTAGCGATTTCTTCAGCTTGAGCGCGGGTCAGCTTGCCGACTTTGTCGGTGTGTGGCTTGGCCGAACCTTTAACAACGCCCGAGTGCTTCTTGATCAGGAAGGTTGCTGGTGGGGTCTTCATCACGAAGGTGAAGGACTTGTCAGCGAACGCGGTGATCACGACTGGGATAGGCATGCCTGGTTCCATACCTTGGGTCTGCGCGTTGAACGCCTTGCAGAATTCCATGATGTTCAGACCGCGTTGACCCAGAGCTGGACCGATCGGTGGGGATGGGTTTGCTTTACCAGCTGGCACTTGCAGCTTGATAAAACCAATGATTTTCTTTGCCATGATGGCTCCTATCTTGGATATGAGTAGTAGCGCCCCACCATGCGCAATTGCAGGGCGGGGCTCCTCTTTGCCAGATTTGTCAGGTTTTTACACCGTCGCCCGTTCTGGCGAACGGTCCTGCTTATACTTTTTCTACCTGGCCGAACTCAAGTTCCACCGGAGTGGCGCGGCCGAAAATGGTGACCGAGACGCGCACTTTGGATTTTTCGTAATTGACTTCTTCGACATTGCCGTTGAAATCGGTGAACGGGCCATCCTTGATGCGGACTTGCTCGCCCACTTCGTACAGCACTTTTGGCCGTGGCTTCTCGACACCCTCTTGCATCTGCTGCATGATCTTGTCGATCTCGCGCGCTGGAATCGGGGTCGGCTTGTTCGATTTGCCGCCGATGAAGCCGGTCACCTTGTTGGTGTTCTTCACCAGGTGCCAGGTTTCGTCGGTCATTTCCATCTCGACCAGCACATAGCCAGGGAAGAAACGACGCTCGGTGACGGACTTTTGACCGTTGCGGACTTCAACCACTTCTTCGGTCGGCACCAGGATCTGGCCGAACTGGTCCTGCATGCCCGCGCGCTCGACGCGCTCCATCAGGGCGCGCTGGACGCTTTTTTCCATGCCGGAGTATGCGTGTACAACATACCAGCGCTTATTGCTGACAGGTACGCTGATTGGCGCTGCGCCAGCATCTTGTGCCGGAACTTCGCCCGGCACCTCGTCTTGCACATTTTCGCTCATTATTTTCGTATACCCAGAATGACGTCGTACAACAGGAACTCGAGTGTCTTATCCGTGCCCCACAGGAACAGCGCCATCACCAGCACGAAGGCAAACACGATGCCCGTGATCTGGGTAGCTTCGCGACGAGTAGGCCAGACGACCTTTTTCGTTTCGCGTACGGCTTCTTTGGCGAAATTCAGGAATTCACGGCCAGTCGTCGAGGTCCACAAGAGCAGAACGGCAAAAGCCAAACCAGCTACAAGTGCGCCTGCGCGTACGAGAGCTGGTTTGTCTGACAGGTAATAAAACCCGACCACACCTGCGATTGCAACGGCTATTGCCAGAGCAACCTTAATCTTGTCATTCGACGTGCTGACGGTCTGCACGGATTGATTTGACATTTATATTTACTTTCGGTGCCCTGCACCTGAAAACGGTGGCAGGGACGGAGGGCATCGAACCCCCAACCTTCGGTTTTGGAGACCGACGCTCTGCCAATTGAGCTACGTCCCTACGTAAAACTACAAAGGATATCGATTATACCACCAGAGACGCCCCTGGTGGTACGACCTTATTCCTTAAGCGATGATCTTCGCTACAACACCTGCACCAACGGTACGGCCACCTTCGCGGATTGCGAAGCGCAGACCTTCTTCCATCGCGATCGGGTTGATCAGCTTGACGGTGATCGACACGTTATCGCCTGGCATAACCATTTCTTTGTCCGCTGGCAGTTCGATCGAACCGGTCACGTCAGTCGTACGGAAGTAGAACTGTGGACGATAGTTGTTGAAGAACGGGGTGTGACGGCCGCCTTCGTCTTTCGACAGAACATAGATCTCGCCGGTGAAGTGGTTGTGTGGCTTGATCGAGCCTGGCTTGGCCAGAACTTGACCACGTTCCACGTCTTCACGCTTGGTGCCGCGCAGCAGCAGACCAACGTTGTCGCCAGCTTGACCCTGGTCCAGCAGCTTGCGGAACATTTCCACGCCGGTGCAGGTGGTCTTGACGGTGTCTTTGATGCCGACGATTTCGATCTCTTCGCCGACCTTGATGATGCCGCGCTCGATACGACCGGTCACAACGGTGCCGCGACCCGAGATCGAGAACACGTCTTCCACTGGCATCAGGAAGGCGCCGTCCACTGCGCGCTCTGGCGTAGGGATGTAGCTGTCCAGTGCTTCGGCCAGGGCCATGATGGCCTGCTCGCCCATTGGGCCGGTGTCGCCGTCCAGCGCCATACGGGCCGAACCTTTAACGATCGGCAGGTCGTCGCCTGGGAAGTCGTACTTCGACAGCAACTCGCGCACTTCCATTTCAACCAGTTCCAGCAGTTCTGCGTCGTCGACCAGGTCGCACTTGTTCAGGAACACGATGATGTATGGAACGCCAACTTGACGGGCCAGCAGGATGTGCTCGCGGGTCTGTGGCATTGGGCCGTCGGCTGCGGAGCAAACCAGGATCGCGCCGTCCATCTGTGCCGCGCCGGTGATCATGTTTTTGATGTAGTCGGCGTGGCCTGGGCAGTCAACGTGAGCGTAGTGACGGCCAGCGGTTTCGTATTCGACGTGAGCGGTGTTGATGGTGATGCCGCGTGCTTTTTCTTCTGGAGCAGCATCGATCTGGTCGTATGCTTTAGCTTCGCCGCCGAATTTCTTCGACAGAACAGTTGCGATCGCAGCGGTCAGGGTGGTCTTGCCGTGGTCGACGTGGCCGATGGTGCCGACGTTAACGTGCGGCTTGGTCCGCTCGAATTTCTCTTTTGCCATTTTAGACTCCTAACGATTTGGTGTGATTGCCTGGGCGTACGCCCGACTGTCTTTGATAGTGCTGCGTATTAAATATGCTGCCGGTGCTGCGGGATACTGCGAATTCTGGTGCCCTTGACGTGGATTGAACACGTGGCCTCTCCCTTACCAAGGGAGTGCTCTACCACTGAGCTACAAGGGCTTATGGGGTACATCTGCATTGCAACAACACTGGAGCGGGTGAAGGGAATCGAACCCTCGTCGTAAGCTTGGAAGGCTTCTGCTCTACCATTGAGCTACACCCGCGAGGATTGTTCAATTCTTACTTCATCTACTTGCGTCACCCAGTCTTCTTGCAAAAACTTGGTGGAGGGGGCTGGATTCGAACCAGCGTACTCGAAAGAACAGATTTACAGTCTGTCGCCTTTAACCACTCGGCCACCCCTCCGCGAGGAACCGCAGAGTATGAAGCAACTTCTTCGACCTGTCAACCCTGCATCGCGTTTTTTACTGCCTATTTCACGCTGTGCGGATGAACCGTCTGCTTCGGGGCGAGATTTTAACTGCACCAACTGCAAATGTGCAAGTGTTGTTTTTACGTTCAACGAAATCCTATACAATCGCCTGACGATACTGAGACCTGGAGCCCCGCAGTTGAACAACCGTAGCGGTAGTTTGCGCAGCCTGGTGCTGGCCAATCTGGGCCTGTTGGCCTGTTATTTCGTCGCCGGCCGCCTCGGCCTGCTGTTGGCGCTGCCGCCCGGCTACGCCTCGCCGATCTTCCTGCCCGCCGGCCTGGCGCTGGCCAGCTGCGTGATCGGCGGCGCCCGCCTGTTGCCGGCCGTGGCGCTCGGCTCGCTGGCGGTCAACCTGGTCTATCCCTTCCTCAGCCCCGGCGGCGTCAGCGCCACGGCATTCGCCGGCGCCTGCTTCCCGGCGCTGGGTGCCCTGCTGCAGGCCTGGGCCGGCAGCGCCCTGTTCCGCCGCTATATCGACCCGGCCATCGGTTCCGGCCGCGACGTGGTGCGCTTCGTCATGCTGGCGGCCGGCGTCACCGTCATCAACAGCACCGTCGCGCTGACCGGCATGACCCTGCTCGGCATCCTCAGCTGGGACACCGTCGCGCTCGACTGGCTGGCCTGGTGGATGGGCGACACCATCGGCATCCTGCTGGCCGCGCCGCTGACCTGGATCGTCATCGGCCGCCCGCGCGCGCTGTGGTCGCGCCGGCGCCTGCTGGTCGGCCTGCCGCTGCTGCTGTCGGCGGGCGCCTTCATCGCCATCTACCTGCAGGCCGACCGCTGGGAAAACAACCAGCAGATGCAGACCTTCCGCCTCAAGGCGCAACAGACCGGCGACCTGCTGCAGGCCCAGTTCAGCGAGCACGAACGCTTCGTCTACGCAATGGCCAAGGCCCTCAACGATCCGCGCCGCACCCTCAACGCCGAGGACTTCGGCAACCTGGCGCACGGCTACCTCGACCAGCGCCCCGAGCTGCTGTCGATGGCCTGGCTGACGCCGGTGGCCGGCGGCGAGCGCGCCGCCTTCGAGGCCTGGGGCCGGGCCCAGGTGGCGCCCGACTTCGCGATCCGCGAACGCGCCGCCGGCGACACCCTGGTGGTGGCCGCCCCGCGCCCGCGCTACTTCGCCGCCACCTACATCGAGCCGGCCAACAACCGCCTGTTCCAGGGGCTGGACTTCCTGTCCGATCCGCCGCGCCGCGCCGCGCTGGAACGCGCCATCCAGTCCGGCCAGCCCACCGCCACCGAGCCGCTGCAGCTGATCGGCGGCCCGGCCAACGCCGGCCTGCTACTGCTGCAGACGGTTTACCCCAACAACAACCGCCACCAGGCCATCGGCTCGCTGCTGATCTCGATGCAGTTCGACGCCTACCTGGACCAGGCGCTCAAGCGCTCCGAGTTCGGCCACTTCCTGATGCGCTTCGAGGACATGGACGACGACGGCCCGCGCCGCGCGGTGCGCGACAGCCTGGGCCGCGCCGCCGGGCCGGGCGACTTCCAGCGCCAGCTGCACTTCGGCGGCCGCATCTACGAGCTGACGCTGGCGCCGACGCCGGAATACCTGCGCCAGCAGCGCGGCTGGCAGAGCTGGACGGTGCTGACCTGCGGCCTGCTGCTGACCGGCCTGCTGGGCACGCTGATGATGCTGATCAGCGGCGAGCGCGCCCGCATCCAGGCCCAGGTCAAGGACAGCACCTCGCGCCTGCGCGAGCGCGAAGCGCGCCTGCAGGCCATCCTCAACAAGGCGGCCGACGCCATCCTCACCATCGACGGCGACGGCCTGCTGATGTCGGCCAACGCCGCCGCCGGCCGCCTGTTCGGCTACGCGCCGGAGAACATGACGGCGCTGCCGCTGGACCGCCTGATCCCGGTCGGCGTGGGCGAGGCCGCCGGGCTGGACGCGGCCGGCCTGCTGCGCATGATCGCCTGCGGCGTCACCCACGAATACGAGCTGACCGGCTGGCGCAGCGACGGCAACGAGTTCCCGCTGGCGATGTCGGTGAGCGAGGTGGAGCTGCCCGACGAGCACCTGTTCGTCGCCATCCTGCACGACCTGACCGCGCAGCAGATGGCGCAGGAGCGCATCCACCGGCTGGCCCACCACGACACCCTGACCGGCCTGGACAACCGCCTGTCGCTCAACCTGCGGCTCGACCAGCTGCTGGCCCAGACCCGCCGCGCGGGCGGCGCGGCGGCCGTGCTGTTCATCGACCTCGACCACTTCAAGAAGATCAACGACACCCACGGCCACCAGACCGGCGACCTGCTGCTGGTGGCCGTGGCCCAGCGCCTGCAGGAGCTGCTGCGCGAGGTCGACACCATCGCCCGCCTGGGCGGCGACGAGTTCATCGTGGTCACCTCCGGCAGCGTGACGCCGGACGAGGCCTCCAACATCGCGGTACGCATCGTCGAGTCGCTGGGCGCGCCCTACCACCTGGAGGGCAAGACCGTGCACAGCGGCGCCAGCGTGGGCGTCGCCATGTTCCCGTCCGACGGCGAGGACGGCAGCACCCTGCTGCGCCACGCCGACACCGCCATGTACGCGGCCAAGAGCCAGGGCCGCGGCAACTTCCAGTTCTTCTCGGCCGAGATGAACAGCGCCACCCACGAGCGCCTGATGCTGGAGAACCGCCTGTGGCAGGCGCTCGAGCACAACGAGTTCGAGCTGTACCTGCAGCCGCAGGTCGAGCTGGCGAGCGGACGCATCATCGGCGCCGAGGCGCTGCTGCGCTGGCACCATCCGGAGCTGGGCATGGTGGGGCCGGACCGCTTCATCCCGATCGCCGAGGAGTCCGGCCTGATCCTGCCGCTGGGCGACTGGGTGCTGCAGCGCGCCGGCCGGCTGCTGGCCTCGTGGCGCGCGCCGGGGCTGGCGCACCTGCGGCTGGCGGTCAACCTGTCGGCGCGCCAGTGCCACGGCGCCGGCCTGCTGCCGCTGCTGGACCGCCTGCTGGCCGCGCACGGCATCGACCCGGCCCTGCTGGAGCTGGAGATCACCGAGTCGGCCGCGATGCAGGATCCCGAGCGCAGCCGCGCGCTGCTGGTCGAGCTGCGCTCGCGCGGCATCAAGGTAGCGATCGACGACTTCGGCACCGGCTATTCCTCGCTGAGCTACCTGAAGCTGTTCGAGATCGACCGCATCAAGATCGACCGCGGCTTCGTCAAGGATATCGAGAGCGATCCGGACGACGCCGTGATCGTGGCCGCCACCATCGCGCTGGCGCACTCGCTGGGGCTGGGCGTGGTGGCCGAGGGCGTCGAGACGCTGGCCCAGCGCGACTTCCTCAGCGCCAAGCAGTGCGACGAAGCGCAGGGCTATCTGTACGCGCGGCCGATGCCGGTGGCGCAGTTCGAGGCCATGGTGCGCAGCGAGAGCGCCGACGCCGCGTAGGGCGCGACACTCAGGAGCCCGGGGTCAGCGCCACCAGCACCTGGCCCTTGAGGGCGCGGATCAGCGAGGTCTCGTCGGGCGGCACGCCCTCCGGCGCCGGCAGCGCGCGGTCCGCGTAGAACAGGCCCAGCTGCACCGAGTTGACCACCAGCGGCAGCACGATGAAGCTGCGCGCGTCCGGCAGCAGCCTGCGGTGCCACTCCGGCAGCAGCGCGCGGATCTTGGGCGCGCTGGCGTCGGCGATCATCAGGTCGGCGTTGTTCTGCATCGCCAGGTGGAACAGGTCGTCGCCGGCGGCGGACGGAAACACGAAGCCGGCCTGGCGCTCCGCGTGGCGCTCGCCGAACGCCACGCGCGCCCGGTACTGGCCGCTGCGCACGTCCTTCAGGCACACGGTGGCGAAGCGGAAGCCCATGCCGCGGTACAGCGTCTCCAGCACCGCCTGGATGATGTCGTTGACCTTGCCGTGGCCGCCCGCGCGCATCTGCGTCACCTCCTGCACCCCGGCCAGCAGCAACTCGCGCGCGTTGTGCGGCTTGCCGCTCGGATGGCTGCCCTGCGGCGCCTCGCCCGCGCCCATCGCCGCCTGCGCCAGCACGCCCGGCAGGCCGGGGCCGCCGTCGTCGGGGTCGGCCTGCACGCCCATCTGCAGGCTCTCCAGCAGGCTGTCCATGTCGCGCGAAACGGTCGCGAACAGCTGCGCCAGGCGGTCCTGGTCCAGGTTGAGCGCGGCACCGTAGCGCTGCTCCAGCGCCCTGCCCTCGGCGCTGTCGGCGCCCAGGCGGCGCGCCAGCAGCCGCGCCGTCTCCATGCTGAACGACACCACCTGCCGCATCCACTCCTGGCGGCCGGCGGCCGGCTTGCACGGCCCCGGCGGCAGCGGCGCCAGCGCGCGCACGATCACGTCCGGGATCTTCCACTCGTGCAGGATGGCGGCCGACAGGCTGTCGTAGCTGCAGCCGAGCACCTGCAGCGCGGCCTGCGCCTCGGTCACCTTGCCGGCCGCCGCCAGCACGCCGATCTCGCGGAACAGCGCGTGCTCGTGCGAGGCCACCACCAGCGCGCCGATGTTCTTGAACAGCGCGCCGATGGCCGCCTCCTCGGCGCCCTGGTAGACGCTCAGGCGCGCCATCTCGCGGCCCACCAGGCTGGCGCACAGCGCCGCCTCCAGCTCGATGCGTACGCTGTGCGCGTGGCGGCTGTTGGCCAGCGTGTCGACCAGCAGCATGGCCATGGCCGTGGTCTTGACGTTGTCGAAGCCGAGCAGGGAGATCGCGCGCGAGATGGTGGTGACGGCGGTGCCGCCGGCGGCGCGGTAGGTCGGCGTGTTGGCCAGCCGCAGCACCTTCTGCGTCAGCGCCACGTCCGACAGCACGTAGTAGGCCAGGCTCTGCGTGCCCTGGTCGTCGGAATCGGCCAGCTGCACCACCCGCGCCACCGAAGCGCCCAGCGCGAACATGCCCTCGTCGCCGCTGAGCTTTTTCAGCAGCGCGCCGCGCACCGGGCGCTGCTCGCTGTCGGACGGATGCGGATTCGATGGCATGACTTGCTCCTGGCGTCCGGCCGCGCGCCCGCGCCGACGCGGCCTAGTCCGGCGTGTGGCCGATGGTGGGGTCGCGCTCGATCAGTTCCAGCAGCGCGGCCACGACCTCGGGGTCGAACTGCTTGCCGGCGCGCTCGGTGATGTAGGTCATCACCTCGGTGTGCGGCCATGGATCCTTGTACGGCCGCTCGTGCAGCAGCGAGTCGAACACGTCGACCACGGCGACGATGCGGGCCGACACCGGGATCGCGCGCCCGGCCAGCTGGTTGGGATAGCCGTTGCCGTCGAAATGCTCGTGGTGGCCGCCGGCGATCTCGGCGCCGTAGGTCAGGTAGCTGACGCCGTCGACCATGTTGGCGGCGCGCTCCAGAATGGAACGGCCGACCGCCGCGTGGGTCTGCATCTGGGCCCGTTCCTCGGGCGTGTGGATGCCCGGCTTGAGCAGGATGTGGTCCGGCGTGGCGACCTTGCCGACGTCGTGCAGGATGCTGGCCAGGCCGATCATCTCCAGCAGCTGCGGCGTGAGCTCGTCGGCGTACACGCCGCGCGCGGCCATCCGCTGGGCCAGCGCGGTCGACAGCATCTGCACCCGCCGCACATGGCCACCGGTGCCGCTGTCGCGGAACTCGGCCAGGTCGGCCAGCGCCACCACGGTGGCCTCCTGCGCCTTGCGCAGCTGGCCGAACATGTACAGGTTGTCGAACGCGGCGGCGATGCGCTGGCAGAACACCTCCAGCAGGTCGCGCTGGATCTGCGCCAGCGGCCACGGCGGCGTGACCGAGATGGCCACCTCGCGGTTTTCCTGCGTGTGGATGAACAGCACGTTGGCCGGATGCTCGAACTGGCTTTTCTTTTCCGCGAAGGCCTTGGCGATGGTCGGCCACAGCGGATGGCTGACCGGCATCAGCTCGGACTCGCCCAGCGCCGCGTAGCCGCCGGTGGCCGCCACCACGCTGGTGACGCCGGTGTCGCCCTGCATCAGGCACAGCACGCCATCGGCGCCGACGTCGAGGATGGCGCTGACCTGGTTCAGCACGCCCGAGGCGAACTCGCGCAGAGAATGGATCTGGTACAGGTTGGTGGCGCCGGCCAGGATCTTGCCCAGGCCGATGCGGCTGCGCTCGAGCATGTTCAGGCTCTCGTACGCGCGCAGCGCCGAGATCACCGTGGTGAACAGCTTCTGCGTGGTCAGCTCGGTCTTGGCCTTGTAGTCGTTGATGTCGTATTCGATGATCACGCGCTGCTCGGGCGCCTGGCCCGGCTGGCCGGTGCGCAGCACCACGCGCACGATGGCGTTGTGCAGCTCCTCGCGGATGCGGCGCGCCAGCAGCAGGCCGGCGTCGTCGGTTTCCATCACCACGTCCAGCAGCACCAGCGCGATGTCGGGCGTGTCGCGCAGGAACTCGTAGGCCTCGCGCCCGCTGTAGGCGGAGAACAGCTCCAGCTCGCGGCCCTTGAAGGAGACGTTGCGCAGCGCCAGCCGCGTGACCGCGTGCACGTCGACGTCGTCGTCAACGATGAGCACCCGCCACAGGCGCTGTTCCGGCGACCCCGTTCCGTCAACCGGCGCCGGCTCCTCGTCCTCCTGGATCAGCCAGTTGTCGTCTGCGGCGTTGGAATCGGTCATCACATCTCCTGGCGCTAAGCCCGTGGCTGTCTTAGGCCTAGCATAATCAGATTCCCCCCCTGTGACAACCCCCTTCGGAATTGATAGCAACAGGCGTGCGTTTTTCGCCCGTGCCGTGCTTTGCCGCGCTCGTCAGCGGGCCGCGAACCTGATACGCTAGCGCCGTCATTGTAAGGATTGCGGCGCGGTCGCCGACCAAGGCGATATCGCGATCAGATCAATATTTCAAGGACCACCATCATGCAAGAAAACGCATCGGACATCGCCGGACGCGAGTTCCTCGCCTTCACCCTCGGCGCCGAGGAGTACGGCATCGACATCCTCAAGGTGCAGGAGATCCGCGGCTACGAGGCGGTCACCCGCATCGCCAACGCGCCCGAGTTCATCAAGGGCGTGATCAACCTGCGCGGCATCATCATCCCGGTGGTCGACATGCGCATCAAGTTCAAGCTCGGCGAGCCGGTGTACGACCAGTTCACCGTGGTCATCATCCTCAACATCGGCGGGCGCGTGGTGGGCATGGTGGTGGACTCGGTGTCGGACGTGACCACGCTCATGCCCGACCAGGTCAAGCCGGCGCCGGAAATGGGCACGGCCTTCAACTCCGACTACATGATCGGCCTGGGCACCATCGACGAGCGCATGCTGATCCTGGTCGACATCGACAAGCTGATGTCGAGCGCCGAGATGGGCCTGACCGACGTCGTCGCCGCCAACTGAACCCTACCCAAGCGCCCTTATGAACCTGACCAACTTCAAAATCAAAACCCGCCTCGGCGCCGGCTTCGGCGTGCTGGTGCTGCTGATGCTCATCATGATAGCGACCGCCATCGGCCGCTTCGGCGCCATCAGCCAGAGCGCCAAGGGCATCGTCGAGCGCGACTGGCCGAGCGCCTCGGCCGCCGCCACCATCGACGCCGCCGCGCGCGAGGACGCGCGCCGCGTGCTGGCCCTGTTCGTCATCACCGACAAGGCGCAGCGCGCCAAGAGCTACGAGCGGATCGACCAGGACAAGAAGACCATCGACGCCGCGCTGGTCGCGCTGGACCGGCTGACCGAGACGCCCGACGAGAAGGCGCTGCTGGCCAAGATCCAGGCCGCGCGCGCCACCTACAACACGGCCTTCCTGAAGGTGGCCGACCTGGTCGAGGCGGACGAGCGCGACAAGGCGTCCGAGCTGATGAACCGCGAAGCCTTCCCCGCGCTCGACACGCTCGAGGAGCTGACCGGCGCCATGGTCAAGCAGCAGAAGACCGACATCGAGGACGGCGGCAAGGTGGCCACCGGCCACATCGATTTTTCGCGCACGATGATGATCGTGCTGGGCGTGGTGGCGCTGATCGTCTCGGCCGCGCTGGCGGTGTGGATCACGGCCTCGATCACCGGCCCGCTGGAGGAGGCGGTGGCGATCGCCAAGTCGGTCGCGGCCGGCGACCTGAGCACCCGCATCGAGGCGCGCGCCAGCGACGAGACGGGCGAGCTGTTGGAGGCGCTGCAGCACATGAACACCAGCCTGGCGCGCACCGTGCACGAGGTGCGCAGCAGCACCACCACCATCAACCGCGCCTCGGCCGAAATCGCCAGCGGCAATATGGACCTGTCGGGCCGCACCGAGTCGCAGGCCAGCTCGCTGGAGGAGACCGCCAGCACCATGGAGGAGCTGACCTCCACCGTCAAGCAGAACGCCGACAACGCCCGCCAGGCCAACCAGCTGGTGATCTCGGCGTCGTCGGTGGCCACGCGCGGCGGCGAGCTGGTGGCCCAGGTGGTCGACACCATGGGCTCGATCAAGGCCAGCTCCAGCAAGATCGTCGACATCATCGGCGTGATCGACGGCATCGCCTTCCAGACCAACATCCTGGCGCTCAACGCCGCCGTGGAAGCGGCGCGCGCCGGCGAGCAGGGACGCGGCTTCGCGGTGGTGGCGTCGGAGGTGCGCAGCCTGGCGCAGCGCTCGGCCACGGCGGCCAAGGAAATCAAGGTGCTGATCGACGATTCGGTGGAGAAGGTGGACGGCGGCAGCGCCGTGGTGGACGAGGCCGGCCAGACCATGGGCCTGATCGTCACCTCGGTGCAGCAGGTGGCCGACATCATGGCGGAGATCACCTCGGCCAGCCAGGAACAGAGCATGGGCATCGAGCAGGTCAACGAGGCGATCTCGCAGATGGACGAGATGACGCAGCAGAACGCCGCGCTGGTGGAGCAGGCCGCAGCCGCCGCGCAAAGCATGCAGGACGAGGCGGCCACGCTGTCGGCCTCGGTCAGCGTGTTCAAGCTCGATAGCAGTTATGCGGCGCCTGCCCCGGCAGCGGCGGCCCGTCCGGCCGTCGCCAAGGCGGCCGCCGCCGCGCCACGGCTGGCGCCAGCCGGCAAGCCGGCGGAGGCCAAGCCGGCAGCCCGTCCGGCCGCGAAACCAGCCGCCAAGCCGGCAACCAAGACCGCCAAGCCCAAGGCCGATCTGAATTCGGAGTGGGAAGAGTTCTAGTTGTTGACCGGCGCCGGCGCCGTGCTGGCCGCCGCCGTGCGGCTGGCGGGCGCGCAGCCACTCTGGTTGGCGCCCACGTCCAGGTTCTGGTAGCGGATCTCGTACTTGCCGTTGGCGAGCTTGTCGACCACCAGCTTGTCGTGCGCCTGCACGTAGGCGTAGCGCACGTTGGAACGGCGCTCGGTGTCGTAGATCTTGATGAACACCGCCGACGCGTTGCCGGCGTTGTCCAGCGTGAGCTGCATGTCGTCGCCACGGTTGGCGACCGGGAAACCGGTCATGTAGCCGGACTGCGTCGGCCACGGCTCGCCATTGGGCGCGACCAGGGTCTGGGTTTCGCTTTCGCAATCGGCGGTGGCGTTCGGCAGTATCACCTGCGACAGCGCCTGCACCTTGATCGCCGCCGGTCGGCTGCTGTTCGCCTCCGGGTAGTACGGCTGGGCGCCGGCCCAGGCCTCGCGCATCTCGGCCTTGGGATCGCGCGCCACCGCGCGCGGTTCCGCCGCCCTGCCGTTATTGGCTTTGCCGCCCCACGCCGCCGCCAGCGCCGACGACACCACCTGCGTTTCGGATACCATCGTCACGCCGGCCACCCAGCCCACCACCAGGCTGGCCGCCAGCCCGCCCCACCACTTCCACGCGCCGCGCCGGTGCGCGCGCGGCAGGTCGTCGACCGGCTCCGGGCTCCAGGCCCGCTCCGCGCCATCGTGGCGGTGCTTGTCGCCGCGATGACCGTCCTCGTGGTGGGTGCTCTCCAGCCATTCGATTTCCCACTCCTCGGCCGCGATCCATTCGTCGTGCTCCTTGCGGCGCTGGGTGTCGGACAAGGTGTCGTAGGCGCTGTTGAGAATGGCCATGATGCGCGCAGCCTTCTCATCCCCCGGATTTTTGTCCGGATGGTATTTTTGACTGAGCGCCTTGTAGGCGGCACGTATGACTTCCTGCGGCGCCATGCGCGACACCTTCAGGTTGTCATAGTGAGTGTGTATCTTTGCCATCGTTCCAATAATTGTCCGCGAGCGTGCGTTATTCATCATAGCCGATCTGGCGCGCCGTAACTCAGCGATCAAACAAGGTTTGGCCTTGCTGTTTTGATCACTGTAACATTTAATCTACAGGCGGTGGGTGCGGTCATGGGCGGCAATGGCGTCCGGCAAGGCGACGTTCTTGCCGATCACCAGCACCTTGAACAATTCCCCCATCTCGGCCGGCGACAGCAGCTTTTGCAAGGCCTTGGCCTGCGGCAGGTAGCGCAGCGCGTCGGACGGGTCGGTGCGCAGCAGCAGCTCGCCGGCGCCGGCGCCGATCAGGAAGCCGGCCTGGTTCAGGTAGGCCAGCACGTCGGCGCCCGCCTCCTGCGCGGCCAGCGCCATCGCCGTGAAGTCGACGTGGGCCGTGATGTCCTGCAGGCCCGGATAGTAGAACGGGTCCGGGTGCGAATGGTGGCGGTAGTGGCACATCAGCGTGCCGGTGGCGCGCTGCTCCAGGTAGTACTCGTGCGCCGGGAAACCGTAGTCGAACAGGAAGGCGGCGTTGGCGCGGCCGTTGCGCAGCATGCGCGCCAGGGTCGCCATGAAGCCGCAGGCCACGCCGTGCACCTCGGTCACGTAGCCGACTGGCAGGCTGTCGTGGTCCTGAATCTGCAGCGCGATCTGCGCCAGCAGCTCGGGGCCGGCCGGCGTTTCGAGGTAATCGAAGCGGCCGTCGCGCACCGTCACCCGCAGTTCCTGCCAGCCTTCCGGATGCTTGGTGATCAGCTGGACCGGCATCGCGTCGAGCACCTCGTTGCCGACCACCACGCCGTCGAAGGCGTCGGGGAATTCGTCCAGCCACTGCACCTGCGGGAAATCGCGCAGCTTGTCCTGCTGGCGCGCGCGCAGTTCGCCGGACAGCTCGACGATGAAATAGCGCTCGATCGCCACGCCGGCCAGCGCCATCTCGGTCAGGATGTCGAAGGCCAGCTTGCCGGTGCCGGCGCCGAATTCGAGGATCCGCGGCGCGCTTTGGGCGATAATAGCGGCTGCGGCCTGTGCCACGGCGGCGCCGAACAGCGGCGTGAGCTCGGGCGCGGTTGTAAAATCGCCATCTTTGCCGAGTTTGGCGGAGCCGCCGCTGTAGTAGCCCAGGTCGGGCGCGTACAGGGCCAGCTCCATGTAGCGGGCGAAGGAAATGGCACCGTCGTTGCGCGCGATTTCGGCGGCGATCAGGTGCTGCAGGGCGTGGGACGCGGCCAGCGCGTCACTGGTGGGAACAGGTAGGGACATAACCGGCATTGTAGCGAATCGGCGCGCCGGGCCGCCACTTTGACATTCAGACAGCACATGACGACAGCAGAACAAACAGCAACCGGCGCCCCCGTGGCGCCAGTGGCGCTCGTGACCGGCGCCGGCCGCCGCATCGGCCGCGCCATCGCGCTTGGCCTGGCGCGCGCCGGCTGGGACGTGGCGGTGCACTACCGCGCCTCGGCCGACGAGGCGCGCGCGGTGGTGGCCGAGATCGAGGCGCTGGGCCGGCGCGCCGCCGCCCTGCCCTGCGACCTGGCCGACGAGGCGGCGGTGCGCGCGCTGCTGCCGCAGGCGTTGGCCGCGCTGGGCGCGGTGCGCTGCGTGGTCAACAACGCCTCGCTGTTCGAGTACGACAGCGCCGCCGACTTCACCGCCGCCCGCCTCGACGCCCACATGCGCGCCAACGTGGCCGCGCCGGTGATCCTGGCGCAGGCGCTGCACACGGCGCTGGCGGGCACCGGCGAACAGGGCGTGGTGATCAACCTGCTCGACCAAAAACTGTACAATCTCAATCCTGATTTTTTGTCGTACACCCTGTCCAAGGCGGCGCTGCACACCGCCACCACGATGCTGGCGCAGCAGCTGGCGCCGGCGGTGCGGGTGGTCGGCATCGCGCCCGGCATCACGATGGTGTCCGGCGACCAGACCGAGGCCGGTTTCGCCAACGCGCACCGGCAAACCCCGCTGGGCCGCTCCAGCACCCCGGAAGATATCGCCGACAGCGTGGTCTACGCTGCCACGGCGCGCGCGCTGACCGGCACCACCCTGCTGGTCGACGGTGGCCAGCACCTGATGCCGCTGCCGCGCGACGTGATGTTTTTGGCCAAATGAATACCATCTCTAGAAAGTGAAACTATGCTGTCCGCCCTGATCCACCCGCAACTGAACGACTGCCGCCGCCTGTTCCTGCGCAATTACGAAGTGCTGATCAACATCGGCGTCTACGAGTTCGAGAAAAAGGGCGAGCAGCGTTTGCTCATCAACGTCGACCTGTACATCCCGCTGGCCGTCTCGACCCCGGTCAAGGACCAGCTGGAGGAAGTGGTGGACTACGACTTCATGCGCGACTCCATCGCCAAGCTGATGGCGCGCGGCCACGTCCACCTGCAGGAGAGCCTGTGCGACGACATCGTCGCCGCCATGCTGGCCCACCCGCGCGTGCGCGCGGCCCGCGTGTCGACCATGAAGCCGGACGTCTATCCGGACTGCGAAGGCGTCGGCGTGGAAGTATTTAAAATCAAGGAAACCGTATGAACGCAGTACTCGACAACGCAGCGGCCGCGCCGGCCGGCAAATCGGCCGAGAAGATCGCGCTGGAAAACAACAAGCTGCACAAGCGCCTGTGCCGCCTGGTCGGCCAGGCCATCGGCGATTTCAACATGATCGAAGACGGCGACAAGGTCATGGTCTGCCTGTCCGGCGGCAAGGACAGCTACGCGCTGCTCGACATCCTGATGACGCTGCGCGAACGCGCGCCGATCAATTTCGAGCTGGTCGCCGTCAACCTGGACCAGAAGCAGCCCAACTTCCCCGACCACATCCTGCCGGCCTACCTGAAGCAGCTGGGCATCCCGTTCCACATCGAGAACCAGGACACCTACAGCATCGTCAAGCGCCTGATCCCGGAAGGGAAGACCACCTGTTCGCTGTGCTCGCGCCTGCGCCGGGGCATCCTGTACCGCGTGGCCGATGAACTGGGCTGCAACAAGATCGCGCTGGGCCACCACCGCGACGACATCCTCGAGACCTTCTTCCTGAATATGTTCTTCGGCGGGAAGCTCAAGGGCATGCCGGCCAAGCTGGTGTCCGACGACGGCAAGCACATGGTGATCCGCCCGATGGCCTACGTGAAGGAAGAGGACACCGAGCGCTATGCCGAAGTCAAAGGATTCCCCATCATCCCGTGCGACCTGTGCGGCTCGCAGGAGAACCTGCAGCGCAAGCAGATCAAGGGCCTGATGCGCGACTGGGAAAAGAAATTCCCCGGCCGCGTGGAGAACATCTTCTCGTCGCTGTCGACGGTGGTGCCGTCGCACCTGATGGACCGCGACCTGTTCGGCTTCAAGGACATCAAGGCCGACGGCCAGGCCAATCCGCTGGGCGACATCGCCTTCGACGAGGAGCCGTGTTCGACTCCGTCCACCGTGCCGGGCATCATCCCGCTGCAGCGGACCTGATCGACGGCCGATATTCTTCGTCCCCCTGCTAGTGCAAATTACGCTATATTGCGTAAATAACCACTATCAGGGAAAACCAGGATGAAAATCGATACCAAGGCACTCGGCAGCGCCAGCGCGGCGGCCTTCGCCACGAACCGGAAATCCGGCGGCGCCGACTTCAAGGCGGTGCTCGAGACCAAACAGCAGCCGCCGCAGCAGCCGACCGCCGCGCAGGAGCTGGATACCTACATGAAAAAATCGCCGGCCGAACGGATGGCGGAAATGATCCTGAAAAGCCTGGGCGAGACGCCGGAATCGCTGGCGGCCAAGTCGCCCGAGGAACAGGCGTCGATCATGGCCAAGGTGGCCGCGCTCATCAAGCAGAAGATGGAAGAAGCCACCGCCAAGGCAAATGGCGGCGGCGATGGCGGCGGCGTTAGTGGCGCCAGTGGCGTTACCGGCGTCAGCGTCTCCGTTTAAAACTTCTGCGCGGTACGCATCACCGGGTAGAGGTTGTAGCGCTCGTCCCACGACGCATGGCGGCGCGCGAAGAACTCCAGCCGCTTGGCCTGGCTCTTGTTGAACTCCGCGTCGCCGTCGAGCTTTTTCTGGAACTCCTCGCGCAGCGCCGGATCGGCCTCCAGCTGCGCGCGCGCCACGTCCTCCGCCACGTACTCCTCCATGTATTCCTTGCGCTCGAAGGCGTTATTGAATTCGCCCCAGGCCAGCAGCGAATCGGCGCCGCGCGGCTCCAGCATCGTCATCACCAGGCGCGCCTTCGGCTGCGCGATCGGCACGAACAGCGCGCCCTTCGCCAGGCTGCGGCGCTCGCGGCCCCAGTCGCCCTCCACCGCCAGCGATTGATGGCCCTCGAACGACTGCGCGCCGAACTTGGTCTTGGTCGCGCGAAAGGTCTCCACCTCGGCCGCCATCTGGTCCGACGCCAGCACCTTGAAGACGATGCCGTGCTGTTTCAGCTTGGCGCCGATGCGCGCGGCGTCGGCCAGCGGCACCAGGTAGCCGCCCTTGGGCGCGGCGATCTTCAGGTCCGGCACCACTTCGTCGCGCAGCGGCACGCTCCATATCTGCGGCTTGCTCTCGTCGTAGTGCGTCATCAGGCCGCCCGACACTTCCGAATAGCCGCGCGTGTATTCGTAGCCGGGGAACTCGATGGTCTTGGCGTTGAAGGTGGTGCGGTAGCTGATCGGGAAATCGGCGCCAGCCATGGCGGTGGCGCGGGCGTCGGCGTCCTGCGTCATCTTCTGCCATTCCTTACCGTGCGCGGCGACCTGCGACAGCAGCGAGACGATGGTGTTGCGGGTGATGCGCACGCGGGTCGGATAGTCCTTCCACGAATGGGTTTCGACCAGCATCGCGAAGCGGTTACGCAGCGGGAAGTAGCCGGTCGAGAAGCGCGGCGTGGCCATGCTGTCGACGAAGCCGGAGGTCGGATCGTCGTCGGCCGCGAACGAGATGTAGTACGGCTTGGGATCGGAGCCCTGCGCCTTCAGGTCGGCCATCACGGCGGTCTGCAGCGCCGCGCCGGCGCGCTTGAGTTCCTCGTCGCCGCCGTGCACCGGCTCGACCTGGATCGAGACGTCGGGCTGGAACTTGGCGCCGTCGGTCACGTGCAGGTCGATGTAGGCCAGCGGATCCCAGGCGTTCACCAGCGCCAGCATGGACTGCATCTCCGGCGCGTCGGCCTTCACGTAGTCGCGATTCAGGTTGTAGTTCTGCGCCGTGGTGCGCCAGCCCATCTCCACCGGGCCGCGCTGGTTCGGACGGTTCCATTTGCCGAAGCGCTCATGGCCATCGACGTTGAACACCGGGACGAACAACAGCACTTGCTTGTCCAGCGCGCCCGGCGCGGCCTTGTTCTCCAGCGCCTCGCGCAGCGCCAGGAAGCCGGCGTCCTTGCCGTCGATCTCGCCGGCGTGGATGCCGCCCTGCACCAGCATCACCGGCAGGCCGCGCTTCTTCGCCTGCTCGGCGGTCAGCGCGCCGGTGCGCGAGACGGCCAGCGCCAGCATGGGCCGGCCCTCCGGCGTGCGGCCGAATTCAAAGCAGCGCACCTGCTTCGGATACGCCTTCTGGAAGCGCGCGCACAGGTCGACGACTTCGTCGTAGCGGCCGGTGTTCTGGAAACCGGAACGTTCGGCGATGGTGCTCAGGGAGGTGGCGGCGGGCGCTGCGACGGCCAGCGTGGAGGTGGCGGCAAAGGCAAGCAGAATGGCGGAACGTATCATGGACAGGCTTCCAGCAAGGGTTGAATGGCCGATGCCCGGCGGGAGCGGCCCGCCGGCATCGGATGCGCTGGAAATTATAGTCGGCTTTGCGCGTCAGCGATTGCGGATCGCGATTTCCTTCACCGGCGGCCGCACCAGCTGCACGGCGCCTTCCTTGGCGCCGGCCTGCATGCGGTTGCCCTGCGGCGCCACCGGACAGGCGCCGCTGGCGCGGTAGCTAAGCGCCGCCGCGAGCATGTTCTCGGCCGGGTCGCCCAGCGTCTGCGTCAGGTCGTCGCCGGCGCGGCAGGTCGGCGGGAAGCCGTCGGCGTAGTCGCCGAAGCCCTTGTTGTTCACGCCCTGGTACTGGATCGAAAAATAGGTGGTGCCGCAATTGGGAGACGGAATAAAGGCATACGGCTTGCCGCAGGTTTCGCCGCCGATCAGCGTGACCTCGATGTCGATTCCGCGCAGGCTATTGATGACGGACTCGCTGGCCGAACAGGTGCCGGGCGTGGTCAGGATGGTGACCCGCTTCAGGCCAAGGTAAGGCAGCGGTGTGCCCGGCGGGAGCCGGTCCGGCGACTTGAAACCGCTGGTGCTGGTCAGGAATTTCGACGGCGGGTCCTGCTTGGTCTTGTCGTTGGCGCGCAGCTGTTCGAAGGTCTTGCCGGCGGTCGGTCCCGGACCGGCGATCATGTAGGCCAGCTCGTTGGCGATGTCCAGCAGGCCGCCGCCGTTGTAGCGCATGTCCAGCACCAGGTCGGCGACGCCGGCGCTCTTGAAGCCGTTGAAGGCTTTCACCAGCTGGCCTTCGGCCACCGCATTGTGCTCGTTGAATTGCAGGTAGCCGACCTTGCCGCCGGGCGTGTCGAGCAGCTTGACGTTTTGCACCGGCGGCACGGCCAATTGCTGCGACGTCATGGTGACCGTGCGCGGGACGCCGTCGCGGCTCAGCACCATGCGATGCGATTCGCCGGCCTTGACCGGGAACAGGCCGGCGTTGAGCGCGGCCAGGCCGGCGGTGCTGGTGTCGCCGATGGCGACATCGTCGACCGAGACCAGCACGTCGCCGCGCCGCAGGCCGGCCAGGGCGGCCGGGGAATCCGGTGCCACCATCGTCAGCGTCCACACGCGCCGGGTCGAGGTGTCGGTGCTGCGCAGCCAAGTCAGGCCGTAGCCCAACTCGACGCCGGAGTCCGACAGCGCCCGCCAGGCGTCGGTCGGATAGGTGAAGTGGAAGCGGTCCTTGGGCCGGCCGGACGCGGTGATCACCGGCGTTTTCAGGTCGGCGAAGTAGGCGGTCGTGCTCTTGTAGCTCTCGATCTTCAGATCGGCAGGGATCTCCTTGTACCAGAGGTAGGCGTTCTCCTGGACGGAGCGCAGCCATTTCAGCTCGTCCATCAGCGTGCCCTGCACCTCGACCGAGGAGCCCGGACGCGGCTTCTCGCAGTGCGAGGCCAGCACGAACCAGTCGCCGGTGTAGTCCAGCGGCGGCGTGACGGGAGGCGTGACCGGCGGGGTCACTGGCGGGGTCACCGGTGGGGTCACGGGCGGGGTCACGGGTGGAGTGACCGGCGGGGTGACCGGTTCGACCGGCGCAACCGGGGTGGCCGGCGCTGGCGGCGCATCGCCGCCGCAGCCGCTCAGCAAGGGCAGCGCCAGCGCGGCCGCGAAGGCAAGGGAAGTCATTTTCATCGCGAAATTATAATCCGCAATCCATGCTGGCGTATCTATTTGGCAATCTTTCTTACAATTTAGGCCTGCAGGTCGGGATCGGCCTTGAACACGCCGGCGATCCAGTCCGCGAACACCCGCAGGCGCGGCGACGCCATGCGGCCCTGCGGGTACAGCAGCGAGATCGGCATCGGCGTCGGCGGGGTGGCCGCCAGCACCTCGACCAGCGCGCCGCTGGCCAAGTGCTGGCGCACCTGGTAGCGCGCCGCCTGGATCAGGCCCATGCCCTGCAAGGCGCAGATGACGTAGGCGTCGGGATCGTTGACCGCGATCGCGCCGGGCACCTCCACCATCGTCACGCCGCCGTCGACCACGTAGTCCCAGGCGAAGGCGCGGCCGGTGCGGCCTGAGAAATGCGTCACGCCGCGATGCGCCGCCAGGTCGGCCGGTGTTTGCGGCACGCCGTGCACGGCCAGGTAGGACGGCGCGGCGCAGGTCAGGAAGCCCATGTTGCCCAGGCGCCGCGCGACCATCGCCGAATCCTGCAGCTCGCCCACGCGCAGCGAGCAGTCCAGGCCTTCCTGCGTCAGGTCGGTGAGGCGCTCGTTCAGGCTGATCACCAGCTCGATGTCGGGATACTCGCGGCAAAAGCCGGCGATGTGCGGCAGCACCGCGTGGCGGCCGACCGCCCCCGGCAGCTCCACCCGCAGCTTGCCATGCGGCTTGCCCCGGCCGTGGCCACGGAACGCGCCCTCGGCATCCTCCACCGCCTGCAGGATCTCCAGGCACTTCCTGAAATAGTCGGCGCCGTCGGGCGTGAGCGACAGGCGGCGCGTGGTCCGCTGCAGCAGTTGGGTGCCGAGGAAGGCCTCCAGTTTCTTGATGGTCGCCGTGAGCGCGGCGCGCGGCAGATCCAGCGTTTCGGCGGCCCGCGTGTAGCTGTTGGCCTCGACGATGCGCACAAAGGTCTGCATGGCCTTGAGTCTGTCCATGATTGTTCACATTATGTGAAAAGTATAAGGTCATTATGCCCTAATTATCTTTGCTCCGGTTTTGCCTAGAATCTGCCCATCCCCACTTACTTACGGAGTCATCATGAGCAATCCCGCACAAGACGACATCAGCCCCGGCATGGTGCTGCTGCTGGCCGCCGCGACCGGCCTGATCGTCGCCAACCTGTACTACGCGCAAACGCTGGTCGGCCCGATCAGCGCCGCCACCGGCCTGTCGCCGCAGGCGGCCGGCCTGATCGTCACGCTGACGCAGATCGGCTACACCCTCGGCCTGCTGTTCGTCGTGCCGCTGGGCGACCTGCTGGAAAACCGCCGCCTGATCGTCGCCGGCCTGCTGTTCACCTCCGCCATGCTGGTGCTGGCCGCGTTCAGCACCAGCGCGTGGATGTTCCTGAGCGCCGCGCTGGGCATCGGCCTGGGTTCGGTGGCGGCGCAGATCATCGTGCCGTTCGCCGCCCACCTGTCGAAGGAAGCCACGCGCGGCCACACGGTCGGCAAGGTGGTCAGCGGCCTGCTGCTGGGGATCATGCTGGCCCGCCCCGCCGCCAGCCTGATCGCCGACGCCAGCAACTGGCACGTGGTGTTCGGTGGCGCCGCCGTGCTGGTGCTGGCCGTGGCGCTGGTGCTGCGCGCCAAACTTCCGCTGCGCGTGCCGACCGCCACCATCAGCTACCCGGCGCTGATGGCGTCCCTGTGGCACCTGTTCCTGCGCACCCCGGTGCTGCGCCGCCGCGCCGCCTACCACGCCGGCCTGTTCGGCTCCTTCAGCCTGTTCTGGACCGTCACCCCGCTGATGCTGGCCGGCCCGCAGTTCCACCTGTCGCAGACCGGCATCGCGGTGTTCGCGCTGGTCGGCATGGCGGGCGCGGTGGCCTCGCCGGTCGCCGGCCGCCTGGCCGATGCCGGCCACACGCTGATGGCCACCGCCGCCGCGCTGGCGCTGGGCGTGGTGGGCTTCGCGCTGCCGATGGTGGCGCCCGAGTCGCGCAACGTGGCGCTGGCGATGCTGGTGATCGCCTCCATCGTGCTGGACATGGGTGTGGCGGCCAACCTGGTGCTGGGCCAGCGCGCCATCTTCTCGCTGGGCGCGGAGGTGCGCAGCCGTCTGAATGGCGTGTACTTCGCGCTGTTCTTCGCCGGCGGCGCGCTCGGTTCGGCGCTGGGCGGCTGGATGTACGCCACCCACGGCTGGCATGCCGCGCTGTTGACCGGCATGGCCTTCCCCGGCCTGGCGCTGCTGTACTGGCTGACCGAGTATGCCGCCCACTCCTCGGCGCTCAACGCCGGCGTGAAAGTCTAAGGCAGCGCCAACGCCGCCGCGTGTGCGGCGGCGAATCCGCCGGGCGCCACGCCCATCTCGCGGCGGAACATGGCGATGAAGGCGCTCAGGCTGTCGTAGCCCAGCTCCAGCGCCACGGCGGTGACGGCCTGCCCGGCCGCCAGCAGCTCCACCGCCCGCATCAGGCGCGCACGCTGGCGCCAGTCGCTGAAGGACAGGCCGGTCTCCTCCACAAAGCGCCGCGTCAACGTGCGCGGGGCGATGGCGGCCCAATCGGCCCACTCATTCAATGAACGCGCATCGGCCGGATCGGCGGCCAGCGCCAGCGCGATCTTCAACGCGCGGCGGTCGGTGGGCATGGTCAGCACCAGCTGTTCGCGCGCGGCGGCCGCCAGTTCGTCCAGGATCACCGCCACGATACGCTCCTGCGCGGAAGCTGGCGCGGGCGCCTGCTGCCATGCGCTAGCGCGCAGCACCGCCTCCCTCAACAGGCCCGATACCTGGAACACCTGCGGCAGCGCGGGCAACGCGGCGCAGGCGTCCGGCGCGACGTAGACGCTCCAGCCGCTGGTCGGCCCGTGCGCATCGAGGCCGTGCGGGTGATGCGGCGGCATCCAGATCGCATACCCCGGCGGCACCACCAGGCGCTCACGCTCCGTGCCGATGGTCAGCAGGCCGCTCAAGGCGCCGATGGCCTGGCCGCGCGCGTGGCTGTGGGTGGGCGTGTGCCGCATGTCGCCGGCCGACAGCGCGGCGAACAGCAGCGGGCCGCCATCGGCATCGGCGCGGGCGGGATCGATCTGGGGAGATGGCTTGGCTTGCATGCGACACATTATGGCATCGCCGCGCAAGCCAGGCCACCGGCGCGCTGTCAAGATGAAGTCCTCATCAACCCAAAAGGAGTTTTCATCATGCGAGCACAAGACGTACTGCCAGACCACATCAACAGCGGAGAATTCAACGGCGTCACCGTGAGGAAGGGCACTGTCGGCGCCTTCCTGGCCAACGCCCGCACCTTGCAGGCGAAGGACAGCTCGGAAGAGGCCCGCGCCGAAGCGCGCGCCGACATCATCGACGGCCTGCCGGGGGTAGTGGCGCTGGGCGTCCTCGATATCTTCGAAATCAGGGACCCGGCGCTGCGCGAACTGGTCGCGCAGCACCTGCCAGCTTAGGAGCCGAAGTGGTAATTCAACTCGACCCAGCCCTGGCGGCCGGTCGGGTTGTAGTTACCGACCGGGTAGTAAGGCCAGCCGCCGCTGGTGTCGGCCTTGACCTTGTTGAACAGGTTGTTGACCGCCACCGACACCGTGGTGCGCCGGTTCAGCTGATAGACGATGCTGGCATTGGCCAGCGTGGTGGGCGACAGGAAGGCGGTGCCGGCTCCGTTGGGCACCTTGCCGTAGCGTTGCAGGAACAGCGTGTTCGACCAGTCGCCCACGTTCCACGTCAGGCTGGCATTGAGCTTGTCGCGCCAGTCGGCGTTGCTCAGGTCTTCCAGGTCGTCGATCAACTCGTCGCCGGCGAACTGGCGCGACTTCTTGTTCAACGTCTTCGAGTAGGCGCCCTTGGCGATCCATACGCCGTATGCCTGCGTGCGCAGCACGTACTTGCCGCTGATGTCGATGCCGCTCACGCTGGTCGACGCGGCGTTGATCGGGCTGACGCGAATCAGCCTGATTTCGCCCGGCTTGTTCAACGCCGTCAGCGGATTGCGGACCACGCGCGCGACGGTGTCGGCGCAGGTCGGCGACGTCAGGTCGTTGATCTTGCGGCAGGCCGCCTCGTCGCGCAGCAGCTTGTCGGCGCTCAGGTTCGTCACCAGGTCATCGATCTTGATGTTCCAGTAGTCCAGCGTCAGGTCGAAGTTGGCGCTTGGCGACCACACCGCGCCCAGGCCCGACGAGCGGCCCTTCTCCGAACGCAGGTCCTTGCTGCCTGACTGCTCGTAGTCCGCGCCCGGCGACACATTGGCGAACTCGCACTTCTCGACCGGCTGGCCGGCCTTGGCGCAGCGGTAGTAGTCGGTGGTGGACGAGTAGTAGCCGGTGCCTCGCGCCTTGAAGATGTAGTTCATGTCCGGCGCGCGGAAGCTGGTCGAGTGGTTCCCGCGCACCAGCAGCTGAGCGGCCGGGCGCCATTCCAGGCCGGCGTTGTAGGTCAGCTTGCCGTCGCTGCGGCCGGCGAAGCTGTAACGGTCGTAGCGACCGGCCAGCGTGGCATCCAGCTTCTGCAGCAGCGGCACGTTAGCCTCCAGGCCCAACGCATAGCGCTTGCGGGTGCCGGCGGTGACGTCGGACGGCGTCACCGTGTTGAAGTAGCCCTGGTTGATGCGCGGGTCCGGCGTGTTCGAGAAGCCCTGCTTGCCCACCTCCGCCACCGTCGCCAACTTGACCGGGCCGGCCGGCAGCTGGAAGGCCTCGCCGTTGGCGCTGATGCTGGCGGTGTTGGTCCACGATTTGTCGTTGCTGACGGAGGTGCCGGTGATGCTGTCGAATTCCGCCGGCGTCAGGCGCCGCGTCAGGCGCGCCGGATCGGGCGCGTAGATCGCCACGCCGTCTTGGTCGACGCCCAGCTTGGGACCGAGGAAGAAGCTGTCGATGTTCGACAGCGCGCGCGGCGTGTGGCTCTCGCTCTTGTACTGCGAGGCGGTGTAGCCGGCCTCGTACTGCCAGCCGGTACCGGGTATGCGGCCCTTGGCGCCGAGGGCGATCGAGCTGGCCTGGTCGTCCCAGCTGCGGTTGTAGCGCTGCACGCCGCCGATTTCCTCCGGCGCGATGTAGCGGTTCCAGGCCTCGTAGGTGCCGCTGTTCTTATTCCAGAAATAGCTGTCGGCGGTCGATGCCGACGTCCACGACGGCCCGCGCGTGTTGTTGGCGCTGCGGTTCTGGCCCAGCAGTGCTTCGGCGAACAGCGTGGTGTCGGCCGACAGCTCGTAGTTGGCGCTGCCGAACAAATTCTGGCTGCTGTTCTTGGTCTGCGTGGTCCAGTAGGTCGGCCCCACCTTGCCGCTGCCGCAGTAGCTGCCCGACTTGCCGGTGTACTTGACGGTACTGCCTTCGAACAGGTCGCCCAGGTTGGCGCAGGCGTCGCCCGGATCGACATACTTGCCGGTGTTGACGTTCTTGCGGCCCAACAGGGGAGTCGGAGCCACACCGACCTTGGCGCTCATGAATTCGCGGTCGCGGCTCCACAAGGGATCGCGTTCCAGGAACTCGGCGCTGAACAGCGTATTGAGCTTGCCGAAGCTTTGACCGCCGGTCAGCTGCAGCCGCTGGTCGCCACCGCCGCCGCGCGAGGTGCCGCCCACCTTGACGTTGACGTCCACTCCCTCGGCCTGTTTTTTCAGGATGATGTTGACCACGCCCGCGATGGCGTCCGAGCCGTAGACGGCGGAGGCGCCGCCGCTGAGGATCTCGATGCGCTCCACCACGCTCGATGGAATGTTGGCCAGGTTGGTGAAGTTGACCGTGCCTTCGTACGCGATCGGGAAGTCCGCCATGCGGCGGCCGTTGAGCAGCACCAGCGTGTGGTTCGGCCCCAGGCCGCGCAGGCTGATGGTGTTGGCCGACGGCGTGAAGGTGTTGCCGTAGTCCGCGCCTTGGGTGAAGCCGCTGTTCTGCGTCAGGTTGCTGAGCGCATCGAAGACGTTCTTGTAGCCTTGCTTGGTGATGTCCTCGCCGGTGAGGATGGTGACCGGAGAAGGCCCTTCCAGGCTGGCGCGCGGAATGCGCGAGCCGGTGACGACGACGGCGGGCGGGGCATCCTGCGCTTGTGCCAGCGCAGGATCGGCAGCTCCGCACAGCAGCGCGATAGCGCCCGCCGCCAGAGGCTTCAATTCAAATTTTGTTTTCATTGAGGTGATCCGGGTGAGAAAGGGATGCCACCTTACCAAGCCACAGATCAAACCTGAACGAAGGAATTCGCGATTGCTTATGTATTATTTTGTGGTCTAATCGTCGGACACACCCACTCCATCACCGGTAACAGTCCCATGACCACATCCACCACCGCCGGCCCCAAATGGGGCATGGCCATCGACCTCGAACGCTGCATCGGCTGCCACGCCTGCTCGGTAGCGTGCAAGGTTGAAAATTCGGTATCGCTCGGCCACTTCCGCACCAAGGTGTACTACTACGATTTCGCTTCGGTCAATCCGTACAACCACCAGCCGACCACCAAACGCGCCTTCCTGCCGACGCTGTGCATGCAGTGCGAGGACGCGCCTTGCCTGGATGCCTGCCCCAACGACGCCATCGCGCGCGGCGCCGACGGCATCATCCACATCGACGATACCGCCTGCGACCGCAGCCGCGACTGCATCAAGGCCTGTCCCTACGGCGCCATCCACATCGACCCGGTGGCCGAGGTGGCCGACAAGTGCGACTTCTGCTCCCACCGGCTGGCGGCGGACATGGAGCCGGCCTGCGTGGAGGTATGCCCCGCCGATGTATTCGCGTTCGGTGACCTGAACGATCCGGCCAGCCCGGTCAGCCGGTTCCACGCCAAGCACCGCCAGCAAGTGGCGCCGCTCAAGCCGGAGGAGAAGACCAAGCCGCTGGTGCAGTACCGGGGCCTGGGCGGCGTGGTGCCGCGCGCGATGGCGCACAAGGTGCCCAAGGGCCGCAGCCACGACCCGTTCTCCTACGAGATCGACACCTGGGACCAGCTGAAGTCAGCGTTCCCAAAACCGAAGGGAGCATGAACATGGACCGTCGGGGATTCATCAAAAGCGGCATCGGCTCGATGGCCGGACTGGGACTGGGCGAGACCATCCTGTTGACGCCCAACGCCGCGCAGGCGCTGAACTACCGGCCGCTGGCCAACGGCGACCAGCGCAAGGTCAAGAACGACTACCGCAACGCCAAGCGCGTCACCAGCGTATGCCTGAACTGCTCGACCGTGTGCGGCATCGAGGCCTTCGTCCAGGATGGCAAGGTGATCAAGATTCGCGGCAATCCGCTCGATCCCAACATGGGCAGCCACATGACCTGCGCCAAGGGACAGTCCGCGCCGACCATCAACGACTATCCCGAACGCCTGCTGTACCCACTCAAGCGGGTGGGCGCGCGCGGCGAGGGGCTGTGGAAGCGCATCAGCTGGGACGAGGCCTACGCCGAGGTGGCGGACCGCATCAAGGCCAGCATCGCCAGCGGCCACCCGGAGCGGGTCGCGCTGCATCAGGGCCGCTCCCGCATCGACGCCGAGATCAATCGCTTCCTGAGTGCGATCGGCACGCCGGTGCAGCTGAACCACCGCGCGCTGTGCTCCTCCAACAAGCGCGCCGCCAACTACGTTTCGCTCGGCGAGACCGACTGGGAATCGATCGACGCGGAGCGCTGCAAATACTTCCTCAACTTCGGCGCCAATTTCTACGAGGCGCACCAGGGCGGCCTGCATCTGGTGAGCCGCATCGTCAAGGCGCGCTTCGACCATGGCGCCAAGCTGGTGACGTTCGACGTGCGCCTGTCCAACACGGCCGGCCGCAGCGACGAATGGCACCAGCCCTTCCCCGGCACCGATGGCGCGGTCGCGCTGGCGATGGCGCACGTGATCGTGCGCGAGAACGAAATCGACCACGACTTCATCGACAAGTTCGTGCAACCCGGCCTTGAGACCATCCGCAGCTGGCTGGCCCCGTGCACGCCGGCGTGGGCGGCCAAGCTGTCCGGCATCGCCGCCGCCGACATCGAGCGGCTGGCGCTGGAGTTTGCGCGCAAGCGCCCCGCCGTCGCGGCCTTCACCAATCGCGGCACCGGCGCCCACTACAACGGCTTCAACTCCGAGCGCGCGGTCGTCATGCTCAACGCGCTGGTCGGCTCGGTGGCGCGGCCCGGCGGCTACTGCTACGGCCTGGAGGAGAAGCTGTCCGCCAGCCGCTATCCGCTGCCGCAGCCCTCGCCGCCCGCGCCGAAGATCCGCACCGACCTGGAGGATCCGCAGGAATGGCCGCTGGCCAACCGCTGGCAGAAGATGAAGGTCGGCCAGATCGTCTACGACTATCTGCGCCAGGGCCGGGCCAAGCTGGACGTCTACCTGAGCTACACCATCGCCTCGCCGATGACTTGGCCGGAGGGCCGCAGCACCACGGTCGAAGTGCTGAAGGATGAGAAGCTGATCCCCTTCCACGCCTGTTCGGATGTGGTCTACTCCGAGATGGCCCACTACGCGGACCTGATCCTGCCCGATGCGACCTTCCTCGAACGCTGGGGTCTGGACATCCGCAACAATCTGGAGCTGACGCACTTCGTCACGCTGCGCCAACCGCTGGTGCCGCCGCCGGGCGAGGCGCGCAGCTTCGCCGATGTGCTGTTCGATATCGGCCGCCGCCTCGGACCTGATCAGGCGAAGTACTTCCAGTTCGGCAGCCACGAGGACTTCGTTCGCATCCAGTGCTCGAAGCTGCCGGCCACGGGGCCGGACGGCAAGCAGTTCAAGGACGGCTTCGAATACATGAAGCACTACGGCGTGTATGTCGATACCTCCCAACCGAAACCGTACGAGGTGTTCCAGAAGCCGCTGAACGGCAAGCAGCTTGACGGCAGCCGGGTGGACGCCGCGAGCGGCGTGATCTACCGCCCCGACGACAAGGGCAAGGACAGCGCGATCGGCCTGATGGCCGGCGGCGCGCCGGTGCGCGGCTTCGCCACACCGTCGCGCAAATTCGAGGTGCACGCGCCGGAGGTGACGATGGTGGCGAAGACGCGCGGCTTTGAGGACGACGGCATGCCGACCTTCGTTCAGATCCCGTCGCACCGCGACCTGCCGGCGGACCGCTTCATCCTCAGCACCTTCAAATGGAACGTGCATACGCAGGGCCGCACCGCGTCGCAAAAATACCTGAGCGAGATCGTGCACGACAACCCGATGTGGATCAACGTCGCGACGGCCAAAAAACTCGGCTTGAAAAGCGGCGACATGGTGGAGCTGACCACCTACCGGCCGTTGTCAGGGCCGGCCGATCAACCGGGCCTGCAGGCGTATCGCGGCAACGGCGAGAAATTAGGCTCGACGCGGATGCGGGTGTTCGTCACGCGCGGCATCCATCCGCGCGTGGTGGCGGTGTCGAATTCGCTGGGCTGGATCAGTGGCGGCCGCGCCGCCGAAGGTCGCAATGGACGGCGTGTAGAGGTGGTGGCGCAGGGAATAGGCCCCGAGGCGGCCAAGGCCTACGGGCCGGCGCCGGCGATCGATGACCTGAACGCCGGCGTGTGGTGGGACAAGAAGAACGGTGGGCGGGGAAATGGCGTCAACATCAACGCCCTGCTGCCGATCAACCCGCAACCGCTGGTCGGCATGCAGGCCTGGTTCGATACCGTCTGCTCGCTGCGCAAGGTGTGAGCCGGACGCCCAGGCGAAAAAAACGGCCCCGCGAGGGGCCGTTCCTTATGCAGCGTTGGTGTGGCTGCCTGCCGGCTTGCCGAAGGCAGCCAGCAGCGCCGCCTCCTTCTGCTTGGCCGCCTTGAAGTGGCGTTCCTTCACGTGGCCGTAGCCGCGGATGTCTTCAGGGATGCTGGCGATGGCCACGGCCTGCGACAGGTTCTCCGCCGTCAGCTTGGGCAGCAGCGAGGCCACGGTGTCGCGGTACTCGCCGATCAGCGCGCGTTCCATCCTGCGCTCCGCCGTGTAGCCGAAGATGTCCAGCTTCGAGCCGCGCAAGCCCTTCAACTTGGCCAGCACGCCGAACGCCTTCATCATCCACGGGCCGAATTCCTGCTTGACCAGGTGGCCTTCGGCATCGTGCTTGGCAAACAGCGGCGGCGCCAGGTGGAACTTCAGCGTGATGTCGCCTTCGAACATGCCGGCGATCTTCTGCTGGAACGCGCCGTCGGTGTACAGGCGCGCGACTTCATACTCGTCCTTGTACGCCATCAGCTTGTAGTAGTAGCGCGCCACGGCTTCGCTCAGGCGGGTGGTCTTGCCCACCTTGGCCTCTTCCGCGCGAACTTGGTCGATAAACGATTTATACTGTTTAGCATAATCCGCGTCCTGATAGGCGGTCAGCAGCTCCACGCGGCGGGCGACGATGTCGTCCAGCGTCTGGATGCGTTTGAACTCGATCACCTTGGCCGGCGTGGTCAGCTTGGTCACGGATGCCAAGTCGTGCGCGGCGGTGCGGCCCCAGTTGAAGGCCGCCTTGTTGAAGCCCACCGACACACCATTAAGCTCGATCGCCTTGATCAGCGACGCTTCGCTCAGCGGCACGTGGCCCTTCTGGAACGCGTAACCGAGCATGAACATATTGGTGGCGATCGAGTCGCCCATCAGCGCGGTGGCGATCTGGCCGGCGTCGACAAAGTCCACCAGCTCGTTGCCGCAGGCCCTGACGATTTCGCCGCGCGAGGAAGCGTCCGGGAACTGCCAGTTCGGATTCTTCACAAACGCCGCCGTCGACGAGCCGGTCGAGTTGATCATCGCGTGCGTGCGGCCTTCGCCCATGCGCGACAAGGCGTCGCGCGAGGCGGTGACGATCAGATCGCAGCCCACCACCAGGTCGGCGCTACCGGTGCCGACGCGGGTCGAGTGCAGGTCGGACTGCTTGTCCGCCAGGCGCACGTGCGACATCACCGGGCCGCCCTTCTGGGCCAGTCCGCTCATGTCCAGCACGATGGCGCCCTTGCCTTCGACGTGCGCGGCCACCGCCAGGATCTGGCCGACCGTCACCACGCCGGTGCCGCCGATGCCGGTGATCAGGATGCCGTAAGGCGTCTCTGTCGACGGCAGCACCGGAGTAGGCAGCACCACTTGCGGCGCCTCGCCGACAGCGGCCTTCTTCGGCTTCTTCAGCGCGCCGCCTTCCACCGTCACGAAGCTTGGGCAGAAACCGGTGGTGCAGGAGAAGTCCTTGTTGCAGGACGACTGGTTGATCTGGCGCTTGCGGCCCAGCTCCGTCTCCAGCGGTTCCACCGACAGGCAGTTGGACTGCACCGAGCAGTCGCCGCAGCCTTCGCAGACGGCTTCGTTGATGACGGCGCGCTTGGCCGGATCCGGATACTCGTTGCGCTTCCGGCGGCGGCGCTTCTCGGAGGCGCAGGTCTGGTCGTAGATCATGGCCGACACGCCCGGCTTGTCGCGCAGCTCGCGCTGCACGTCCATCAACTCGCTGCGGTGGCGCACGGTGACGCCCTCCGCCCATTTGTAATCGGACGGGTATTTTTCCGGCTCGTCGGTGACGACGATGATCGGCGTGACGCCTTCGGCGGCGATCTGGCGCGAGATCATGCCGGGGTCCAGCGGGCCATCGAACTGCTGGCCGCCGGTCATGGCGACGGCGTCGTTGAACAGGATCTTGTAGGTGATGTTGACCTTGGCCGCCACCGCCGCGCGGATCGCCAGGATCCCGGAGTGGAAGTAGGTGCCGTCGCCCAGGTTGGTGAAGACGTGCTTCTCGTTGGTGAACGGCGCCTGGCCTACCCAGGTCACGCCCTCCGCGCCCATGTGGGTGAAGGTGGAGGTTTCGCGGTCCATCCACAGCACCATGTAGTGGCAGCCGATGCCGGCCAGCGCGCGCGAGCCTTCCGGCACCTTGGTCGAGGTGTTGTGCGGACAGCCGGAGCAGAAGAACGGCGTGCGGTCGGTTTCCGGATTCGGCTTGGACGGCAGCGTTTTCAGCGCCAGCTCCTTCGCCTCCAGGAAGGCCACGCGCTCCTGCACGCGCTGCGCCACCGGATGGCCGGCGCAGTAGTGGGCGATGCGCGATGCGATGGCGCGCGCGATCTGCGCCGGGTTCAGTTCATAGGTGGCCGGCAGCAGCCAGTCGCCGTGGCCGGTCTTGCCCTTGTTGCTCCATTCGCCGGTGTCGTCGAACTTGCCGACCACGCGCGGGCGCTGGCCGTCCGGCAGGTTGTACAGCTCTTCCTTCAACGCGTATTCGAGGATCTGGCGCTTCTCTTCCACCACCAGGATCTCGTCCAGGCCCTTGGCGAATTCGTGCACGCCATCCGCCTCCAGCGGCCAGGTCATGCCGATCTTGTACAGGCGGATGCCGATGTCGGCGGCCGCCTGCTCGTCGATGCCCAGGTCGGCCAGCGCCTGGCGCGTGTCGAGGTAGGATTTGCCGGCGGTGATGATGCCGATTTTCGGCTTGGGCGAATCCCAGATGATCTTGTTCAGCTTATTGGCGCGGCAGTAGGCCAGCGCGGCGTACCACTTATAGCTGTTCATCCGCACTTCCATATCGAGCACGGTGTCCGGCCAGCGGATATTCAGGCCGCCGGCGGGCAGCTCGAAGTCGGTGGGCAGCTTGATCTGCACGCGGTCGGGATCGAAGTCCACCACGGCGCCCGATTCGATGATGTCGGTGACGCACTTCATCGACACCCACAGGCCGGTGTAGCGGCTCATGGCCCATGCGTGCAGGCCGTAGTCGATGTACTCCTGCACCGACGACGGATACAGCACAGGGATGCCGCAGGCGTTGAGGATGTGGTCCGACTGGTGCGCGGTGGACGAGGACTTGGCCGCGTGGTCGTCGCCGGCCAGCACCAGCACGCCGCCGTGCTTGGCGGAGCCGGCGTTGTTGGCGTGCTTGAAGACGTCGCCGCAGCGGTCCACGCCGGGGCCTTTGCCGTACCACATGGAGAAGACGCCGTCGTATTTGGCGTCCTGGAAAAGATTGGTTTGCTGCGTGCCCCAGACCGCGGTCGCGGCCAGGTCCTCGTTCATCCCGGGATGGAACTTGACGTGGTGGGCGTCGAGATACTTCTTGGCTTTCATCGCCGTCATGTCGACGCTGGTGACGGGAGAGCCGCGATAGCCGGTGATGTAGCCGGCGGTGTTCAGGCCTGCCTTCAGGTCCCGTTCGCGCTGCATCATCGGGAGGCGGATCAGGGCCTGGGTGCCGGTCATAAAGGCCCGGCCGCGTTCCAGCGTCCACTTGTCGTCCAGTGAGATTTCGTTGTCCGAGTGCGTGCCCGGCTCTAGCTGCGAGCCCTTGTGAGGTGCGTTCATTGTGTCTCCATTATTCTTTAAGCCATGCGCTATAGGGCCGGATTGGCCCAGTAGCGCGCGATCCGCCGGCCCTTGTGGAGACGGCGGAACGGAAAAATGCGGTTTTTTTATAGGGTACCACAGGCCTGCGCCCCGTTCTGTGCGGGGCTGCGGGCTTTACACCCTTGTTCCTTATGCTGCGCTAGGATCCTTCAACACGCCGCGCTTGATCTGATCCAGCTCGATCGATTCGAACAGCGCGCGGAAGTTGCCTTCGCCGAAACCCTGGTCGCCCTTGCGCTGGATGATCTCGAAGAAGATCGGTCCGATGACGTTCTGGCTGAAGATCTGCAGCAGCAGTTCGCGCTCGTTCTCGTTGCTGTGGCCATCGATCAGGATGCGCAGGCGGCGCAGGTCTTCCAGGCGCTCGCCGTGGTTCGGCAGGCGGCGGTTGACCAGTTCATAGTAGGTCTCGATCGTGTCCTGGAAGACGATGCCGGCCTTCTTCATCGTCTCGACGGACGAGTAGATGTCGTCGGTACCCAGCGCGATGTGCTGGATGCCTTCGCCGTGGTACTCGTCCAGGTATTCGGCGATCTGCGACTTGTCGTCCGACGATTCGTTGATCGGAATCCGCACCTTGCCGCACGGCGAAGTCATGGCCTTCGACTTCAGGCCGGTCAACTTGCCTTCGATGTCGAAGTAGCGCACTTCGCGGAAGTTGAACATCTTCTCGTAGAAGTCCGCCCATTCCTTCATGCGGCCGCGGTGGACGTTGTTGGTCAGGTGGTCGATGTAGGTCAGGCCATGGCCGACCGGGTTGGCGACCGCGCCGGGAATCGCGACGAAGTCCACGTCGTAGATGCTGATGTCGCCGATGGCGCCTTGCTCGCCGCCGTTCTTGCCGCGCCAGCGGTCGACCAGGTAGATCAGCGAATCGCCCACGCCCTTGATGGCGGGGATGTTCAGTTCCATCGGGCCGGTCTTGTTGTCGAAGCCCCAGGCGCCCTGCTCCAGCGCGCGCTTGTAGGCGAAGGCGGCGTCCTTCACGCGGATCGCGATGGCGCACACGGACGGGCCGTGGTGACGGGCGAAGCGCTGGGCGAAGGAGTCCTGCTCGGCGTTGATGATGAAGTTGATGTCGCCCTGGCGGTACAGGGTCACATCCTTATGGCGGTGGCGGGCAATCGCGGTAAAACCCATGCTCTCGAACAGCGCGCCCAGTGCTTTGGGATCGGGTGCGGCGTATTCGACAAATTCAAAACCATCGGTCCCCATCGGGTTGTCCCAAGGCGTAAATTTCATGCAAGTCTCCTTCTTAGAATAGCGCACAGTATAGTCTCGGTCCGACAGCAGTAAATTGCAAACAATTCCCATGGACGGAGGTTTTGCGCAATAATATTGCCTGAACCAAGAATTTTTGAGGTGTTTATGACCAAGATTACGCTGGACAAAACGGACCGTAAGATTTTGTCCATCTTGCAGGCGGACGGGCGGCTGTCGAATCAGGACGTGGCGGAGCTGGTGGCCTTGTCGCCGTCGCCGTGCCTGCGCCGCATCAAGCGGCTGGAGGAGGCGGGCGTGATCCGCCAGTACGTGGCGCTGCTGGATCCGGACAAGATCGGCCTGGGCCTGCTGGCCTACGTCAACGTGCGGCTGGAGAAGCACAGCGACGCGGCGGCGCACAGCAACGCGCGCGCGCTGGGCGCGCCGAACGCGCCGGTGTCGCCGCGCGCGGATTTCGCGGTGTCGGTGGAGCAGTGGCCGGAGGTGGTGGCCTGCTACGCGATGACGGGCGAGATGGACTACCTGCTGCGGGTGCACGTGGAAGACATGGATCACTTCTCGCGCTTCATGATGGCGACGCTGCTGCGCCACCCGGCGGTGCTGGACGTGAAATCCTCGTTCGCCCTGCAGCGCATCAAGGACACCACCGCGCTGCCGCTGGTATAAAGGAGGTTCGCCGGCCGGATGCGCGGCCGGCCGGATTTCAACCCGGCAGCAATGGAGGATGGCAATGTTCCCACTTTCCCATGTCTCAAAGTACTTCTCGGACGACGAAATCCGGCGCATTTGCGAGGAGATGCCAATCAGCATCGACAAAAACCCGCATCTATCCGAGCGCAGCAAGCGAATCATAAAATCCGTATTTCTCTCGGATGAAGACCTGAAGCAGATCCTGGTCGAGTTGGCCAGCGAGAAGGCAAAGGAGTAGCCTGTGTTGAATATCTACGCCTCGCTGGTAAAAACCGAGTACGACGTCCCCGGCGCCCTCGCTTACTCAATCTACAAGCGCTGTAAAGCGGAGTGGCGAGCGGGCTTTCCCGCCACGCACGACGGCAACGAGCCGACCACAGAAGATGAGGCAGAGTTCATTTCCATTTGAATGCTTCCGGAAAATCTGGAGAATCTGAAGCAGCGCGGCGCAAAACTTGCGCGTGATTTCGCTGCCAAGTCTCTAGAAAAGAGAATGGCGGAAGTAGCCGACGAAGTCGCGGAATCGGAGGTCATACGCCAAATCTTCTTGCTCGAAAACCGCATCAAAGTTGGGTTCGACAACGTTGAAAAACAGCTGCACGAGAAAAAGACTTTGCGGGCCTGGGGGCGGGATATTGTTACGGCCTTTATCGCCGGCCTTGGTGTGATACTTGCGGTCGGCCTGCTGTTCAACGGGTATGTGCGCTTTGCCGCGATCAATGCCACTGCCGAGAAGGCGGTGGGCATTGATCTGGAGACTCCGCAGAGGAATGCCGCGCCGCTCAGGAAGTGAGGTGGCGGCTCAGGTGCTGGACGAAGGGCTCCGGCGCCAGGAAGCCGATCACACGGCTGTTCGGGATCTCCTTGCCGCCGTTGAAGAGGATGATGCCCGGTGGCCCGAACAGGCCGAAACGCTTCATCAAAGCCTTGTCGTCGGCGCTGTTGGCGGTGACGTCCACCTGGATCAAACGCACCTGCTTCAACTTGCCGCTGACGGCCGGCTTGGAGAACGTGAAGCGCTCCATCTCCTTGCAGGACACGCACCAGTCGGCGTAGAAGTCCAGCATCACCGGCGTGGTGCTGGAGGCCAGCACCTGATCCAGTTCGGCCACGGTCTTGATGCGGCTGAAGCGGATCTCATCGCCGGCCGGCGCGGCGCCTTCCGCACGGGCCAGGCCCAGGTGGCCCAGCGGTTGCAGCACGTCGCGGCCGGAGCTGGCGGCGCCCGCCAGTTCAAACAACCCGGCGAGCAGGAACGCCAGTCCCAAGGTCTTGCCGACATACGCGCCCAAGCCCGCGCCGCGTGCAGCAGGCAGCGGCTCAAACACATGCAGGAACACTGCGCACAGCAGCGCGAACACGCCCCACAGCGCCATCATCACCGGCACCGGGAACACCGGCGTCACCATCCAGATCGCGACCGCGATCAGCAGCAGGCCGAAGATCTTCTTCACGCCGTTCATCCACGCGCCGGCACGCGGCAGCAGGCTGCCGGCCGAGATACCGGTCAGCAGCAGCGGCACGCTCATGCCGACCGCCATCGAGAACAAGGCCCAGCCGCCGGTCCAGACGTTGCGCGTCTGGCTGATGTAGAGCAGCGCGCCAGCCAGCGGACCGGCCACGCACGGGCCGACGATCAGCGCCGACAAGGCGCCCATGACGAACACGCCGGCGAAACGGCCGCCGCCCATGTTGCCGCTGGTCGCGCTCAAGCGGCTTTGCAGTGCGCTTGGCAGCTGCAGCTGGTAGACGTCGAACATCGACAGCGCCAAGCCGACCAGCAGCGCGCCGAAGGTCAGCAGCACCCATGGCTTTTGCAGTGCGCCGGCCAGGCCTTCACCGGCTAGGCCCGCGCCCACGCCGAGCGAGGTGTAGACCAGCGCCATGCCCAGGCAATATGCCAGCGCCAGCGAGAAGCCGCGTCCGCGCGACACCGCGCCCTCGCCCACGATGATCGAGGACAGGATCGGCACCATCGGCAGCACGCATGGCGTGAACGACAGCAGCAGGCCGAAGGCCAGGAAGGCCAGCCCGATGCGCCATGCGCTGCCGCTTTGCAGCGTGCGCTGGGCGAGGGAGCTGTCGTCCTCGTGGGCCGGCACGGTGGCGGCTGCGGTGGCGGCTGCGGTGGCGGTTGTGGCGGCGGTGGTGGCGTTGGCTGCCTCACCGGCCGGCGGTGCATCCACCGTCACCAGCTTGCCCGGCACCGACGGATCGACGCGATAACTCTGCGTCGCCGGCGAATAGCACAGGCCCGCATCCGCACAACCCTGATAGCCCACCTGCAGCGTGAACGCCGCAGCCGCCGTCACCGGCAGGTTGACCACCAGCTTGTCCTGGTAAGTCTCCATCTCCTTGTTGAAGTTCGTGTCGAACTTGCGCAGCCCAGCCGGCAGCGACGGTGCGGCGATCTGCGCGCCATCCGACTTGAAGCTCAGGCGGTCGCGATACAGGTGATAGCCCGGTGCGATCGCCCACGACAACCGCACCGTATGCGCGTCGACCAGCTCCCCCTTCAGCTGGAACGCCTGGTCCGGCTCCAGAAAGTCATCCGCCCGTGCGCCGGCGGCCAGCGCCAGCACCGCCACCATCAACGCCATCAGGCGCGTCATCCAATTGTTCATCATATCCATCCTATTCAAACATCCCTGAACAGCATCTGCCCCTGATCGTTCACGGCCAGATACCCCATATCGGACGCATTCAAAAAACTCAGACCATCCTGCTGCTTCAGCATCGCGATGGTGGAACAGCTGCCGGCGGCGATCGCCATCGGCGCCAGCACGCTCACCGAGCGCCAGTACCGCACCGGCATGCCGTCGCGTGGATCGAGGATGTGGCAGTAGCGCTGCCCATCGAGCTCGAAGTAGCGCTCATAATCGCCGCTGGTAGCCAGCGCGCCCTGGCTGACCGGGATGCTCGCCACCACGCTGTCCGGATCGCGCGGATCCTGGATGCCGATGCTCCACGGCCGCCCGTTCAGGCGCGGTCCGATGAAGCGCATGTCGCCGCCCAGGTTCACATAACCATGCCGCACGCCCGCATCGGCCAGCAGCGCCGCCGCGCGGTCGGCCGCGTACTCCTTGCCGAAGCCGCCGAAGTCGATTTCCATGCCGGCCCGGCGCAGATGGATATCCTCCGCGCCGCAGTCCACCTTGTTCCAGCCGACCAGCGCCAGCAAGGGCTCCAGCACTTCCTTGCCCGGCACCCTGGGCTGGCGAAAATCCCAGGCCCGCCGCAGCACGCCGGAAGTGATGTCGAACAGCCCCTCGCTGGCGCCGTGCAGCGCCGCCGCATAACCGAGCAGCGACATGGTCTCGGGATCGCAATGCACCGCCTCCCTGCCCGCCGCCGCGTTGATGCGCGAGACGATGCTGTCCGGCCGGTAGCGCGAATACTTGGTTTCGATACGCAGCACCTCGTCCATGGCGCGCTGCGCCAGCAGCGCCGCCGTATGCGCGTCCGGCGCGGCGAACCGCAACTCGCAGCGGCTGGCCATCGCCTGGAACGTGGTGCGGTGTATCGCGTCTACCATTTCGCTTCTACCACTGCCGGTTGATTGCTATCTGCACCGTCTGCGCGCGCAACGCATCCAGCCCCGGACTGCCTTCGTGGAACAGGCGCCAGCTGCCGCGCTGCTGGTACACCGACGCCTTCACGTCGACGGACCACAGCTTGTCCAGCTGCTTGCTGACCTTCAGGCCCAGCGTCACCGCGCCGAAGCCCGACAGGCGCTGGTCGGCCGTCATGTAGCCGCTGCCGTTGTAACCCGGCGGGAACGGCGCGCCCAGCTTCGCATCGTAGAGCGGATCGTAGTAGAAGCTGGCCGCGCTCTGCGAGTACAGGCGCGCTTCCGGCGTCACAGTCCAGCCCTGCGACAGCGGCTGCACATATTCGGCGCCCAACGTATGCCCGCGCACGCCGAAGCTGTCACGGTAGTAGCGGTAGGACAGCCGGCTGGTGCCGCCGGTCGAGGCCAGGTGATGGTTCCAGCGTGCCAGCAAGGTGGTCTCGTCGCGGCTGCGCGGGCGATTGTCCAATGCCTTGTACGGATCGGAGAAATAGCCCTCGCCCTGGCTGTGCGTCAGCGTCAGCTGGGCGATGTCGTTCGTGGACAGCACCTGCGTCACGCCCAGCAGCAGGCTGGTGCTGCGCTTCTTCTCGTTGCTGACGATCTTGTTGACCGGGTTGATGTGGTCATCCGCATGGCCGATGCCGACGGTCCACGTGGTGTTCTTGCTTTCGCTTTCCAGGCTGCCCTGCAGCGACAACGCGCGCGACAGGTAATCGTGCTCGTTCGAATACGCCACGCCCACCGTCACCGTGCCGCGTTCGAAATAGCGCGTGGCCGATGCATCGCCCGCCGTGCGGTGGTCCTGCATGTGCGAGGCGCCCGAGATGGCCGTGTGGTAGCGCGGCGAAGCGCCCGACACATCATCCGACACCACCGAGGCGCCGATGTTCCACACGCCCGCCACCGGCGCCGTGATCGACACCGACGGCGAATGCACGGTGATGCGGTCCAGGCCGGACTGGCTATCCTTGTAGTTCAAATAGCCCAGCGTGATGGTGCCGTTGGCCGGCGGCGTCTCGGCGTGCGCCTGCACGCCCGGCAGCATCAGCGCCGCCGTCATGATGGAAGCGGCCAGGCTGCGCCCGGATGCCTTGTCTTCGTTACTCGTCATGGTGGTCCTCAATTGCAGCCGCAGCCACCGCCACCCACACCGGCGCCGCCGGACGAGGCCTCGCGGCTGGTGTAGATATGGTCGTCGAAGCGTGTGAACATATGACCGTCGCCGAAGGTCATCTCGGTGCGCGCCAGCGTGCCCTTTTCCCAGGGCTGCACATTGCCCAGCGAAGCGCAGCCGGACAGCCCGGCCGCCAGTGCGATCAACAATAGCGCCTTCATTTGACGGCTCCCAATGCGTTCTGGATCTTGCTTTCCAATTCGGCGCGGTCGGCTTCGCGGAAGCCGGAATGCTCCAGCAGCACCTTGCCGTCCGGGCCGATCAACACGCTGCTCGGCATGCCCTTGATGCCGTAGCTGCGCGGAGTGGCGCCTTGCGGGTCGAAGCCGATGGCGAAGCGCGCCGGGGTCGTCGTCAGGAACTGGCGCGCATCGGCGCTGTTGGCGTCGACGTTGACGCCGACGATCTGCAGGCCCTTCGCGCCATACTTGGCCTGCATCTCGTTCATCCACGGGAAGGACTGGCGGCACGGACCGCACCACGAGGCCCAGAAGTCCACATACACCACCTTGCCCTGCAGCTTGGCCAGCTTCACCGCGCCCTCCAAGCCTTGCAGGTCGAACTGCGGCGCGGCGGCTCCCTTCTCCAGCGCCCAGGCCGGGGCGGCGCCCAGCGCCACGGCCATCAGCATGGCGATCGATATCGGTTTCATGTCAGCCTCCAATGCGTTTGGTTTGACGACGGCGCCAGCCGATGGCGATCGCCGCCGAGATAATCAGGAACACCATCATCGGATCGTTGACATCGTCCGAGGCCGAGCAACCGCCACCGCCCTTGTTGACCGGTGCGGCGTTGCTGGCCGCAGCCGTGCCCTGGCCGCTCAGCGCGATGGTCCAGCCGCTGCCGGCCACGGTGGACTGCAGGACCACGCTGCCGCTGCTGGCGCCGTTGGCCGGCGTGTAGCTCACCACCAGGTCGCACGAAGCGCCAGGAGCCAGCGTGACCGGGAAGGCGGCGCAACCGGTGTTGTCCGCCACGGCGGCGAACGGACCGGTAAAGGTGGCGCTGGCAAGCGTGACGGCTGCCGCGCCGCTGTTGGTCAGCGTGAAGCGGCGGGTAGGCGCCGCACTGCCGATGACGACCGAGCCGTAGTCAAAGCTCTGCGGCGCTATCGTCAGCGACGGCGTGGTGATGACAACCGCCACGCCATTACCGTTCAGGGCCAGGTGGAACTGGGCGCCACCGTCGGTCACCAGCAGCAGGTCGGCGCTGCGGGCGCCGGCGGCGACTGGTTTGAACGCGGTGGTCAGCGTGCAGCTGGAACCCGGAGCGACGGCGGCGCCGGCAACGCAGGTCCCGCCGAGGACGAAGTCACCGGGCTGATTTCCGCCCAGCGTCAGCGTGGCGATCGACAACGAAGCGTTACCGCTGTTGGACAGCGTGGTCGTGTGAGCCGTGGCGCTGCTGCCGACTTGCGTGTCGGCGAAGACGATAGGACCGGCTTCGGACAGCACCGGCGTCGCGGTAGCCTGCTTGGTGCCGGTGCCGGTGATGCCGACTTGCAGCGCAGTCGCGTTCGAGGTCACCGCCAGCGTGGCCGAGACAGCGCTTTCCGCCGCCGGCGCGAAGCGCACCGGCACCGAGCAGCTGGCCCCCACCGCCAGGGTGGCACCGCAATCGCTGGCGCCCAGGGTGAAGCTGGCCGCACCGCCGGCGCTCAAGCCGATCTTGTTGAAGGTGATGACCACATTGCCGGTGTTGGCCAGCGTGACCGTCTGCGCCACTGCCGCCGCGCCGATGGTCTGCGTGCCGAAGGCGATGGCCGACGGCGTCGCCGTCAAGGCCGGCGCCGGCGTGGCGGCCGTACCGGACAGGCCGACCGTGGCGTTGCCGTTGGAGGCATTGGACGCCAGCGCCAGGCTGGCGGAGAACGCGCCCGCAGCCACCGGCGACGCTTGCAGCGTCACCGTGCAGCTGCCTGCCGCGGGCACCGGCGTGGCGACGGCACAGGTGCCGCCCAACGTGAAGATGCCGGCGTTGGCGCCGCCCAGCGCGATGGAGCTGAAGGTCAGCGCGGCCTGCCCGCTGTTACTGACGGTGATGGTCGACACGGCGGACGGAGATCCCGTCAGCAGCGTGCCGAAATTGACGCTGGCCGCCGACAAGGCGATGGTGGCCTGCGGCGTGGCGTTGCCGGTGCCGCTCAGCGCGACGACGCTGCTGCCGCCTGTCGCGTTGTGGGTGATGGTGAGCGAAGCAGCGCGCGCACCCGCCGCCGTCGGCTTGAAGCTGGCCTGCACGGTGCAGCTGGCGCCCGCCGCGACCGCGCCGCCGTTGGCGCAGCTGCCGCCGGCGACGCTGAAATCACCCGCAGCCGCGCCGCTGAGAGAAATGGTGCCGATGTTGAGCGCGGCGTTGCCGGTATTGCTCAAGGTGGCGGACAGCGGACCGGCCGTCTGGCCGATACTGGTGCCGCTGAAGGTCAGGCTGGCCGGCGCCAGCGAGGCTGCCGGCGCGGCCACCACGTTCGGGTTGCCGATGAAGGCAGCCAGGTCGGCCAGCTCCGCCGCGCTGAATTTGCCGTTGAACAGGCTACCCATGCCGCCCTTGTTGGTGGCGATGGCGTTCTGGATCACCGACGGCTGGTTGGCCGCCGCCAGGATGCCGCTGACGTTGTTCGCCGGCGAGGCGGTGTGGCACGAGGCGCACGTGGCGCCGCCGGACACCGGCCCGTTCAAATACAGGCTCTTGCCGTTCAGCGCATCGGCCGCGTTGGCGCCCTGCCCCATCACACCGACCAGCAGGACCGCAGTCCACCGAAGCCGGAACACCTTTGCTAACAAGCCTGTCATCACATTCTCCTGAAGTTTGATCTAGAAATTGATCTGTAATTCGCAGACAGAGATCGCAAAGGCATTCATGCCGCTGTGCGCCAGGGCGCACCAGGTCCAGCTTCGGGTGCGCTGGTAAAGCAGCGCCAGCGCCAGTCCCGGCGCCAGCACCGCCAGCGCGTGCTGCCAGCCGGAGCCTATATGCAGCAAGCCGAAAACCGCCGTCGACACCAGCACAGGTCCGCCCCGTGCCAAAGGCAGGCCGCCGTCACTGGCCGCCAGCTGGCGCGTCATCCACTCCTGCAGCCCTGCCCTGACCACGCATTCCTCCAGCGCAGGCGAGAGCAGCAGCAGGCGAAGGCAGACGGCAAGGTCCGGCGCCTGCAACTGCGTGCTGCAAAAATGGGTAATCGACGACACGGAATATAGTGGTTTTGCTGCCGGTTGCGTATCTTGTCCGACCGTTCATACCCGGCCGCGCAGCAAAGGTTCTAACGAAGGGAGATTTATTTTCGGCCGCGCAGGCGGTCGAGCCATTTCACGGCGATGCGCTTGTTGGCTTTGAGGGTGTAGTCCAGCGTGGCGAATTGCTCGTCCAGCGCTTCCTGCAGCACGCTGGCCGGATTGGCCGGGGGCAGTTTCAGATAGGCGTCCGCCTCGCCGTAGTCGCGATGGATTTCCATGCCGGCTTTTTTCGCGATGTGCATCATCGTCTTGTTGGACGACAGGCAGTGCATATACAAGGTATCGACGTCGTCGTTGCGGCAGTGGATGGCGGCGCGCTCGAACAGCTTGGAGCCGATACCCAGGCCACGCGCCGAGCGGCTGACCGACACGCCGAACTCCGCCACCCGCTCCTTCTCGGTGACGGCACTCTTCGATTCGTCGCGCGGCGCGAAGGCCAGGTGGCCGACCGCCACCAGCTTGAACACGCGGTTGTACACGCCGAACACCATGTCGCGCGAAAAGTCGATGCGGTTGACGTAGTTGGCCACCTGCTCGTCCGGCAGCACGGTGCCGAAGCGCAGCAGGCGGTCGCTGTCTTCCAGGTCGAGGAAGTGCTTGACCATGCGCCGCCGGTCACGCTCGCGCAGCTCCTTCACCAGAACCGTCGGACGGCGCTTGCCGTCCTTGTGCTTGCCCCAACGGCGCAACGGGTTCTGGAAAAGGTCGATCGAGCTCATATTTCCGCCGTGGCCCCGTCATCGTCGTCGTCATCGCCGGCGCGCAGCGCCACCTTCACCGCCGTCACCCGCGCGCGGTGCACCAACTCCGGGATGCGCTGCGGGTAGGCGGTGCTGGCCAGGGCGATCTCGCCGGCGTTGACGCCGCGCGCGGCCGCCAGCGCCGTCTCCAGGTGCGCCAGTTGCGGGAACGGCGCGTCGCGGAAGCTGGCGTTCGGGCCGATGCGGCCGCGCGAGTCGCATTCGGTCGCCAGCAGCATCTGCGAGAAGCGCGCCGGCTTGCGGAAGGCGTCGCAACGCTCCAGCAGCGTGACGATGGTATTGGACCGCAGTTGCAGGGCGCGGCCGACGTTGCCGTGTTCGCGCGCGGTCATCACGGCCAGGTCGCGGCATTCGGTCGGCACCTTGAGGCGCTTGCAGACCTGCTCCACCAGCTTGACGCCCAGCCCTTCGTGACCGTGGTGCGCGGGCCAGTTTTCCGGCGGCGTGGCGCCCTTGCCCAGGTCGTGCATCAGGCAGGCGAAGCGCGTGGCCAGTTCGTGGCCAGCTTCCGCCGCGCAGTCGATCACCTGCAGCATGTGGGTGCCGGTGTCGATTTCGGGATGCCATTTTTCCGGCTGCGGCACGCCCCACAATACGTCCAGCTCCGGCAGGATGCGCGCCAGCGCGCCGCAGTCGCGCAGAACTTCCAGCATGCGCGAGGGCTTGGCTTCCATCAGGCCGCGCGAGAGTTCCTGCCACACGCGTTCCGGCACCAGCGCGTCGACTTCGCCCTGCTCCACCATCTGCCGCATCAGCGCATTGGTTTCGGGCGCCACGCGGAAATCGCTGAAGCGGGCGGCGAAGCGGGCCACGCGCAGGATCCGCACCGGATCTTCGGCGAATGCGTCGGAGACGTGGCGGAAAATGCGCTGCTCCAGATCGCGCCTGCCGCCATAAGGGTCGGTGAGCGTGCCGTCATCCGCGCGGGCGATGGCGTTGATGGTCAGGTCGCGGCGTACCAGGTCGTCTTCCAGCGTGACGTCGGGCGAGGTGTGGAACACGAAGCCCTTGTAGCCGGGCGCGGTCTTGCGCTCGGTGCGGGCCAGCGCGTATTCCTCCTGCGTCTTCGGATGCAGGAACACCGGGAAGTCCTTGCCGACCGGGCGGAAACCCTTGGCCAGCATGTCGTCCGGCGTGGCGCCGACGACGACGTGGTCGTGGTCCTTGACGGGCAGGCCAAGCAGTTCATCGCGCACCGCGCCACCGACGACATAAATCCGCATCATCGTCAGTCCGGCATTTCGGCGTCGTGCTTAGGCGCCATTTCGGTTTCGGCCATCGCCTCCTCGACCCAGCGGGCCACGGCGGGATGGGCCAGCACGCGCTGGCAGTAGGCGTCCAGCGCCGGCGCCAGCGACACGCCGTAGGTGCGGAAGCGCAGCACCACCGGCGCGTAGTAGGCGTCGGCGATGGAGAAGTCGCCGAACAGGAACTGGTGGTGGCCGAAGCGCGACAGGCATTCCTCCCAGATCTCGCTGATGCGGCCGATGTCGGCCTGGGTGCCGTTGGTGCGGCCCTTGCCCGGATAGCTGGCGCGGATGTTCATCGACATCGAGTTGCGCAGGTCGGAAAAGCCGGCGTGCATCTCGGCGCAGACCGAACGCGCCATCGCGCGCGCGGCCACGTCCTGCGGCCACAGGTGCAGCTCCTGGAACTGTTCGGCGAGGTATTCGCAGATCGCGAGGCTGTCCCAGATCGTCATCTCGCCGGCCAGCAGCACCGGCACGCGGCCGCTGGCCGAGTAGCCGCAGATGCGGTTGGCGGTGTCGTCCTGGTCGAGCAGCACGCGCACTTCCTGGAACGGGATGCCGAAGGCGGTCATCGCCACCCACGGCCGCATCGACCACGACGAGTAGTTCTTGTTGCCGATGACGAGCGTCAGGCCCGGCTCGCGCGCGGCGGCCAGGGTTTGCGACAGGCTGGGATCAAGTTGTGTGCTCTGCATGGTGCGTCCAAGGTGGTTGTATGGGTCAACGCGAGCCGAAGCTCGACTCCTGCTGTTCCTGTTCGGTGTAGCCGCGCGGCGCGACGGTGCCCAGGCGCGCCTTCAGCGATTGCGGTCGGCCTTCGAACAACGCCGCGTAATAGGTGGTGTTCGACATCACGTTCTTGACATAGGTGCGGGTTTCGACGAACGGGATCGACTCGATGAAGACCGCGCTGTCCATCGGCTTGGTCAGCGTGGAGCGCCACGAGCGCAGGCGGCCCGGCCCGGCGTTGTAGGCGGCGGTGGCCAGCACCTGCGAGCCGTCCATGTTCCCGAGCACCATGTTCAGGTAGTTCGCGCCCAGCAGGATGTTGGTACGCACGTCGCTCAGCATCTCCTGGGCGAAGTCGGTCAGGCCGATCTTTTTGGCCACCCAGCGGCCGGTGGACGGCATCACCTGCATCAGGCCCGAGGCGCCGACGTGGGATTGCGCGTCCATGATGAAGCGCGATTCCTGCCGTATCAGGCCGTAGACCCAGGCCTTGTCCAGGCCCAGCGTCTGCGTGGTCGGGTGCATGATGTCGATGTGCGGCGACGGGTAGCGCTGCGTGTAGTCGACCTGGATGCGGGTGCGGTCCGAGGTGTTGACCATGCGGTCGAGGATATTGTTCTGGCGCGCGAATTCGGCGGCGGCCAGGTGTTCGCGTTCGCTCAGGCCGCGCAGGCCCCAGTTCCATTCGCGCGTGCCTTCGAAGCGCAGGCGCATGCCGAAGAACTTCAGGGCCCGCTGGAAGTTGGGATTGGCGGCGATGGGCGCGATTTCGGCCTGCGTGATCGGCAGGCCTGGCAGCGGGATCGTAATCAGCTTGCCGGTTTCCTCCAGCGCCAGCAGGCCGTAGAAGTTGGACTGGTCCGAGATGCTGCGGAACAGCTGCATCGCTTCGCCGGTGGCCTGGATGGAACCCGCTTGCACCATCAACGCGCGGCCCAGCCAGTAGACCCAGGCCGGATCGGCGCGCAGCGACGCGGGCATGGCGCGGATGTTCTTCTCCACCTGCTTCCAGTCGCCGTTGCGCAGCGCGATGCGGGTCTTCCATTGAATCTGATCGATCGACAGCGCGGCGCCGTTCGACTTCTGCCAGTACTCGGTGGTCTCCGGCGACAGCGAGTACGACGATTGCAGCGCCACCGCGGCCCACGCCTCCTGCTGCTCCTGCGGGCTCAGTTTGGACGCGGCCTTGTTCAGCGCCAGCACCGCCAGCTTGGCGCTGGTCTTGGCCATGCGGCCGATGGCGACGATGTAGATTTCGTGTTCGCCGCGGCCGCTGCCCACGCCCTTGGCCAGCGCGATGGCCGGCAGGTCGACCGCCTGCACGGCCTTCTTCTCGTTCCCGTCCAGCAGCGCGACGATGCGGCGCGCCTGGCCGGTGGCGTTGAATTCGCCGGACAGGCGCAGTTGCGCATACAGGTCGTCGAGGTTGAACTGGCCGGCCTGGTACAGCGTGGCGATCAGGCCCGCGCATGGTTCGCCGTAGCCGTTCGGCGCGGTGAGCAGCTCGCGCGCCTCGCCGGCCACCTTCTGGCCCTTGAGCGCGCGCGATTGCAGCGCGTAGCATTTGACCTGGGTGTCGTCGTTCAGCACGAACAGCGGCAGCTGCTCGTCGAAGGTGGCCCAGTCGCGCTTGCGGCCAAGGTCCAGCAGCCAGTCGTTGCGCAGGCGGTCGACGATGGCCTGGCCCTCGTAGCGCTTCATGAAATCGCGGATTTCGGCGTACGAGGCATCCTTCAGGCGCGGTTTCAGCCGATAATATTCAACGTAGGATGGAATGGAGTAATCGCCCAGGCGGGCGGCGTAGAAATCGGCCTTGGATGCGTCGTCCTGGCGCACGGCGTCGCGCAGCAGCAGGAAGGAGTCGTCCGCCCGGCGGCCGTCATCGCCAAGGTCGTCGGCGCGGGCCAGGGAGGTCGTGGCCACGGCAGCAAAGGCGGCGGCGCCGGCAATCCATTTTAAAGCGGAAATCAATGTGCAACTCTCTAAAGTCTTGAAAATCTGAACCTATGACCAGCGACCCTAGAATACCACGCGCCGCGACTGAACCACCAGCCCCGGTAGCCCCGCAAAAGGCCGATTTACGCAAGCAATTGCTGACCGCTCGGCGCGCGCTGGACGCGGCCACGCGCGCGGCATGGGACCACGCGATCGGCGCGCAGGTGGTCGATTGGTGGAAGGCGGCGCGGCCGGCGGCGCTGGGCGTGTACTGGCCGCTGCGCGACGAGCCGGACCTGCATGCGGCCTACGCGGAACTGGCGGGGCTGGGGGCGCGGCTGCTGCTGCCGGTGGTGGTGGAAAAGCACGCGGCGCTGGAATTCGCCGAATGGCGCATCGGCGAGGCGATGGTCAAGGATGCGATGGGGGTGGCGGTGCCGGCCGACCTACGCCTGCAGGAGGCGTATCCGCCGGCGCTGCTGGTGCCGTGCCTGGGATTCAATCCGGAGGGCTACCGGCTGGGATACGGCGGCGGTTTCTACGACCGCACGCTGGCGCGGTCGCCGCGTCCGCAGACACTGGGAATCGCTTACCAGTGCCTGCAGGTGCGGTTCGACAGCGACGGCCACGATGTGGCGCTGGACCGCATCATCACCGAGTAGTTACACCAGGCGTTGCCACAGCGCCGTGGTGGCCGCTGCCTGGTTCATGCTGTAGAAATGCAGGCCGGGCGCGCCGCCCGCCAGCAGGCGTTCGCACAGCGCGGTCACCACGTCCAGGCCGAAGGCCTTGATCGAGGCACTGTCGTCGCCGAAGCTGGCCAGCTTCAATCGCACCCAGCGCGGGATCTCGGCGCCGCACATGTCCGAGAAGCGCATCAGCTGCGTGTAGTTCGTGATCGGCATGATGCCGGCCACGATGGGCACGTCGATGCCGATCTTGCGGGTCTGCTCGACGAACTGGAAGTAGGCGTCGGCGTTGTAGAAATACTGGGTGATCGCGGCGTTGGCGCCGGCCTTGATCTTGCGCTCGAACGCCAGCAAATCGTCCTGCGGCGACTTGGCCTGCGGGTGCACTTCCGGATAGGCCGCCACTTCGATGTGGAACCACTCGCCGGTCTCCTGGCGGATGAACTCCACCAACTCGTTCGCGTAGCGGAACTCGCCGGCCGCGCCGTAGCCGCTCGGCAGGTCGCCGCGCAGCGCCACGATGCGCTTGATGTTGTGCGCCTTGAATTCCGCGAGGATCTCGCGGATCGATTCGCGCGTGCCGCCCACGCAGGACAGGTGCGGCGCGGCGTCCTCGCCGGCGGCGAGGATTTCCACCACGGTGTCGAGCGTGCCGCGCTGCGTGCTGCCGCCGGCGCCGAAGGTCACGGAAAAATACTTGGGCTTGAGCTCGGACAGCTTGGCGCGCGTGACGCGCAGCTTTTCCGCGCCCTCCGCCGTCTTCGGCGGAAAGAACTCGATACTGAAATTATGATTAGCCATCTGACGTCTTCAAAAGTAAGGTAGACAGGGCCCAGGAAATCACGCTGTACAACAATGCACCACCGATCGCCGACGCGAAGCTGTCGACGTGGAAGCCGTCCACCCATTGGGCGACCAGCCAGAACATGAAGCCGTTGATGATGAAGATGAACAGGCCCAGCGACACCACGGTCACGGGCAGCGTCAGCAACAACAGCACGGGGCGTATCAGCGTGTTGACCAGGCCCAGTACAAGGGCCGCGACGAGGGCTGCGCCTATGCTTGTGACATCGACGGAATGCATCAGGTAGGGAACTGCCAGCAAGGCAATCGCATTGATTAACCAGGTAAGGACCAAACGCATAAGATGAGCTCGCTGCAAAAAAGGACTGGATAAAAACGGGGCCGGCGAGTTGCCGGCCCCGCTTCACACCGGCAGATTAATAACGGTAGTGGTCAGGCTTGTACGGACCTTCTTGCGTCACGCCGATGTAGGCCGCTTGCTCTTCGGTCAGCACGGTCAGCTGCGCGTTCAGTTTCTTCAACTGCAGGCGCGCCACTTTTTCGTCCAGGTGCTTCGGCAGCACGTACACGCCGACCGGATACTTGGCGGTGTTGGCGTACAGCTCGATCTGGGCGATGGTCTGGTTGGCGAACGACGACGACATCACGTACGAAGGATGGCCGGTGCCGCAACCCAGGTTGACCAGGCGGCCTTCGGCCAGCAGGATGATGCGCTTACCCGACGGGAAGATCACGTGGTCGACCTGCGGCTTGATGTTCTCCCAGGTGTACTTCTTCAGCGCGGCGACGTCGATCTCGTTGTCGAAGTGGCCGATGTTGCAGACGATGGCCTGGTCCTTCATGGCCAGCATGTGCTTCTCGGTCAGGATGTGGTAGTTGCCGGTGCAGGTGACGAAGATGTCGCCGTGTTCGGCGGCGTAGTCCATGGTGACGACGCGGTAGCCTTCCATCGCGGCCTGCAGCGCGCAGATCGGATCGATTTCGGTGACCCACACCTGCGCCGACAGCGCGCGCATGGCCTGGGCCGAGCCCTTGCCGACGTCGCCGTAGCCGGCGATCACGGCGACCTTACCGGCGATCATCACGTCGGTGGCGCGCTTGATGCCGTCGACCAGCGATTCGCGGCAGCCGTACAGGTTGTCGAACTTGGACTTGGTGACGGAGTCGTTGACGTTGATCGCCGGGAAGGCCAGCTTGCCTTCCTTGTGCATCTGGTACAGGCGGTGCACGCCGGTGGTGGTTTCCTCGGTCACGCCCAGGATGTGCGGCAGGCGCTTGGAGTACCAGGCCGGGTCGATCGCCAGGTGGGCCTTGATGGCGTTGAACAGGCAGATCTCTTCTTCCGAGCCCGGCGCGGCCAGCACGGAGATGTCTTTTTCAGCGCGCGCGCCCAGGTGCAGCAGCAGCGTGGCGTCGCCGCCGTCGTCGAGGATCATGTTCGAGTAGACCGCGTTGCCGGCGGCGTCGGCTGGCCACTCGAAGATGCGGTGGGTATAGTCCCAGTATTCGTCCAGGGTTTCGCCCTTGATGGCGAACACCGGGGTGCCGGCGGCGGCGATGGCGGCGGCGGCGTGGTCCTGGGTCGAGTAGATGTTGCACGAGGCCCAGCGGACCTTGGCGCCCAGTGCTTCCAGCGTCTGGATCAGCACGGCGGTCTGGATGGTCATGTGCAGCGAACCGGTGATGCGCGCGCCCTTGAGCGGCTGCGACGCGGCGAATTCCTCACGGATGGCCATCAGGCCAGGCATTTCGGTTTCGGCAATCTTGATTTCTTTGTCGCCCCAGGCGGCCAGGGAGATGTCGGCGACCAGGAAGTCTTGTGCGGATTTGAGTACGGCGTTCATCACGCCCTCCTTTCATGTTGAAAAAAGTAACGTGAGCGCGGTTTGGGACTCCGAGCCTGGCGAATTCATGATTCGTCGCAACGCTCCTCGGAAGGCGCATTTTAGCACCGTTGGGCTGGAATGGTGAACTGCGGCGCCAATAAAGTCCCGTTTGTGGTGGATCAAACCAACGGCGGCGGCACCCGGCTACGCTGGATTTTTCAGGTGGTGATCCATCATGACTATCGATCCGCGCGATGCGATCTGGAATGAAGCCCAGGATCTGCTTTACCGCGCCAGCTATGCCGGCGAACTCAAGACCGCCCTGCTGGCGCGCTGGGTGTGGCTGGACAGCGCGACCAAGATCGCCGTGGCCATCTCCTCGGGCGGCGCCGCGCTGGCCGGCCTCGTATTCTGGAAAAATAGCGACTATACTTTTCTATGGCCGATGTTCACGTCGGCCAGCGCGCTGCTGGCCATCGTGTCGCGGCAATTGTCCGTCGCCGAAAAAGTGCAGGCGCATGCCACATCCGCCGTCAGCCTCAGCTTGCTGGTCATCGAAATCGGTTCGCTGATTGTGCGGATGAAGGTCAACCCGAGCTTTTCCATTGCGGAGTTCGAAAAGAAGCTGCTGGCTTTCAGAACCAGGTACGGCACCGAAGTCAGCAAATTTCCATATGACCTGCTGCTGACGCAAAAGCTGCGCGTCACGACGCAGGCCGCCGTCAATCAGGCGCTGGGCCGGCAACCGAAGGAGGGAATATGATACCGAAAGACGATCCTCGCCGCAGATATGAACCGCCCAATCCAATACCGCCGCCGCCCAAGCGGCCGACGTAGTTAGTCCAGATGCGACAACGCCCCGGCATGCGGGGCGTTGTCGTTTAGTGCGAGGCGATTACTTCAGGCCGGCCGCGGCGCGCAGGATGGCGGCCTTGTCGGTGCGCTCCCACGTGAATTCCGGCTCTTCGCGGCCGAAGTGGCCGTAGGCGGCGGTCTTGGCGTAGATCGGACGCAGCAGGTCCAGCATCTGCACGATGCCCTTCGGACGCAGGTCGAAATGCTCCATCACCAGCGCGGCGATCTTCTCGTCCGGGATCACGCCCGTGCCTTCGGTGTAGACCGTGATGTTGATCGGACGCGCCACGCCGATCGCGTAGCTGACCTGCACCTGGCACTGGCGCGCCAGGCCGGCGGCCACCACGTTCTTGGCCACATAGCGGGCGGCGTAGGCGGCCGAACGGTCCACCTTCGTAGGATCCTTGCCGGAGAACGCGCCGCCGCCGTGCGGGCTGGCGCCGCCGTAGGTGTCGACGATGATCTTGCGGCCGGTCAGGCCGCAGTCGCCCTGCGGACCGCCGATGACGAAGCGGCCGGTCGGGTTGACCAGGTACTTGGTGTCCACCAGCCACTCGCGCGGCAGCACCTGCTTGATGATCTCCTCGATCACCGCTTCTTCGATCTGCTTGTGCTGCATTTCCGGCGCGTGCTGCGTCGACAGCACCACGGTGTCCACCGCCACCGGACGGCCGTTGACGTAGCGCAAAGTGACTTGCGATTTGGCATCCGGACGCAGCCACGGCAGGCGGCCGTCCTTGCGCAGCTGCGACTGGCGCTCGACCAGGCGGTGCGCGTAGTGGATGGCGGCCGGCATCAGTTCCGCGGTTTCATCGCAGGCGTAGCCGAACATCAGGCCCTGGTCGCCGGCGCCTTGATCGAGATCAATCCCCGCGCCCTCGTCCACGCCCTGGGCGATGTCCGGCGACTGCTTGTCGTAGGCCACCAGCACGGCGCACCCCTTGTAGTCGATGCCGTAGTCGGTGTTGTCGTAACCGATGCGCTTGATGGTTTCGCGCGCGACTTGAATATAATCAACGTTGGCGAACGTGGTAATCTCGCCGGCCAGCACCACCAAGCCGGTGTTGCACAAGGTTTCGGCGGCAACGCGGGCTTTCGGGTCCTGGGTCAGGATGGCGTCCAGAATCGCATCGGAAATCTGGTCGGCGACCTTGTCGGGGTGGCCTTCCGAGACGGATTCGGAAGTAAAAAGATAATCATTTGACATCGCAAGCTCCTGTGATTGGTTAAGAATGTTTTGTCGCTAACCAATACGGCTTGCGACGCTTTAGCGACATTTATATTCCGCTTCGCAAGTTGTCTGTTAACTCAGCGGTTACTGCATACGTGGTATTTTACGCTTCTTAAAAAATTTTGGCATGGCAACGCTGCCAAGAGCACCTTCTACTAGAACAATTACTCATGCTTGTACCCATTTTCCGCTTCCTCTCCATCTTTCCATTGCCATTTTTACACGCGCTGGGCGCGGCACTGGGCTGGCTGGTCTACCTGAGCTCGCCATCCTACCGCCGCCGCATGCGCGACAACATGGCGCAGGCCGGCTATTCCGCACACCTGTCGGCCGCCATCGCCGAAGCGGGCAAGAGCATCGTCGAGCTGCCCTTCATCTGGTGCGCCGATCCGGCGCGGGTGTCGCGCCACGCCACGGACGAGAACTGGGCCATCGTCCAGGCCGAGCTGGACGCCGGCCGCGGCATCGTGTTCCTCACACCCCACCTGGGCTGCTTTGAGATCGTCGCGCAGGAAATCGCGCTGCGCACCGAGCTGATGGTGATGTACCGGCCGCCGAAAAAGGCCGCGCTGAAACCGCTGATCGAGGGCGCCCGCGCGCGCGACAACCTGCTGCTGGCGCCAGCCAACATGTCCGGCGTGCGGATGCTGGCCAAGTGCCTGAAGAAGGGCAAGCCGATCGGCCTGCTGCCGGACCAGGTGCCGCAGGAAGGCGAGGGCGTGTGGGCCACCTTCTTCGGCCGCGCCGCCTACACCATGACGCTGCCCGCCAAGCTGGCGCAGCTGGGCGACGCCACCATCATCGTCACCTACGCCGAGCGGCTGCCCGGCGGCAAGGGCTATGTGATCCGCTTCGTGCCCTTCGACGGCACGCTGGAGGGCAGCGCCGCCGAGCAGGCGCAGGCCATCAACCACGCCATGGAACGCCTGATCGCGCGCAGCCCGAGCCAGTATTTCTGGAGCTACAACCGCTACAAGGTGCCGGCCGGCATAGACGCGCCAAGTGCGGCGCCAACGGCGGGAGAACAGGCATGAAGCTACTGTTGGGAATCATGTGGCTGCTGCACTGGCTGCCGCTGCCGGTGCTGGGCCGCTTCGGCGACGCCGTCGGCAGCCTGCTGTTCCTGGTGATGCGCTCGCGCCGCCACATCACGCTGACCAATCTGCGCCTGTGCATGCCGGAGCTGAGCGAGGCCGAGCGCACCGCCATCGGCCGCCGCCACTTCCAGGCCTATTCGCGCAGCGTGTGGGAGCGCGGCATCCTGTGGTGGGCGTCGGAGGAACGGCTCCAGCGCCTGATCAAGGTCGAGCCGGGCCCGGTGCCGGTGGAGGCGATGACGTCGCAGCCGACCATCCTGCTGTGTCCGCACTTCGTGTGCCTGGACGTGGCCGGCGCCTCGATCGCCATGGTGACCAGCGCCTCGTCGATGTATGTGCAGCAAAAGAACGCCGCCTTCGACCAGGTGCTGCGCGCAGGCCGCGCCCGCTTCAAGCCGGTCAAGCTGTTCACCCGCCAGGACGGCATCAAGCCCATCCTGCGGGCGCTGCGCGACAAGCTGCCCTACTTCATGCTGCCGGACATGGACTTCGGGGAGAAGGACGCCGAGTTCGTGCCCTTCTTCGGCATCGAGGCCGCCACCTTGACCGCCACCGCCCGCATCGCCGCCACCACCGGCGCCCAGGTAATGCCGGTGATCGCCACCTTCCTGCCCGATTACCAGGGCTGGCGTGTGAAATTCTATCCAGTGTGGGACAATTACCCTGGTCCCGACATGGTTGCCGCCACCCGCCGCATGAACGAGTTCATCGAGGAACGCGTGCGCGAAGCCCCGGCTGAATATTTCTGGACGCACAAACGGTTCAAGACGCGCCCGAACGGCGAAGCTTCGCTGTACCAGCGTTCCAAGTAAACACAGGCAGCAGATGAAACTCAAATTCACCAAAATGCACGGCGCCGGCAATGACTTCGTGGTCATCGACGGCATCAACCAGCACATCGACTTCTCGCCCGCGCAATGGCAGCTGCTGGGCGACCGCCGCTTCGGCGTGGGCGCCGACCAGATCCTGCTGGTGGAAAAACCCACCGAGCCGGGCTGCGATTTCCGCTACCGCATCTTCAACGCCGACGGCGGCGAGGTCGAGCAGTGCGGCAACGGCTCGCGCGCCTTCGTCAAGTTCGTGGCGGAAAAAGGCCTGACCGCGCAGCGCAGCATCACCGTGCAGACCAAGGCCGGCGTGATCGCGCCACGGCTGGAGCTGGACGGCAGCATCACGGTCGACATGGGCGCGCCGGTGCTGGAGCCGCAGCGCGTGCCGTTCGACGCCGAGGGCCTGCACGGCGAGCGCCAGGGCGAAGACACGCTGTGGCCGCTGGTGCTGGAGCTGGGCGGCGCGCGCGAGAGCGTGCTGATCTCGGTGGTCTCGATGGGCAATCCGCACGCGGTGCAGATCGTCGACGACGTCGACGCCGCGCCGGTCGAGCTGACCGGGCCGCTGATCGAGCACCACGCGCGCTTCCCGAACCGGGTCAACGCCGGCTTCATGCAGATCGTCGGCCGCCACCACATCAAGCTGCGCGTGTTCGAGCGCGGCGTGGGCGAAACGCTGGCCTGCGGCACCGGCTCGTGCGCGGCCGTGGTGGCCGGCATCCGCCGCGGCCTGCTTGACAGCCCGGTGCGCGTGGACGCGCGCGGCGGCCAGTTGTCGATCAGCTGGGCGGGCGTGGGCCAGCCGGTATGGCTGACCGGCCCTGCCGTGACGGTGTTCGAGGGTGAGATAGAAATTTAAAGCTGGCTCAGGCCGCCAGCCGCTCGTCGGTGCCCGGCAGCCAGGTCTTGAGCCGGTACAGGCGCTGGCGGTAGTTGCCTTCCAGCCCGTCCGGGCCGTTGTCGAGATGCTCGAACAAGCGGCCGATGCGGTCCAGCGCCTGCCGCTCGCGCGCGGTGCGCAGCAACACCAGGCGCCGCTTGCTGCGGCCGTAACTGGCGCGGATATCCACCACCAGGCAATGGCCCTGGTCGGCCGCCTTCACATCCAGCAACAACGCTTCCGCCCGGCTCAGGCCGAACAACTGGGCCAGGGTCAGGCGCGCCGCCAGCAGCGGCTGGCTTTCCAGCGCCTCGCGCGACATGTGGCGCAGGATGGCTTCGGCCCAGTCCGACTCCTTGGGCGCCGCGCCGATGCGCGCCAGCGCCGCCTCGGCCTCGTCGCAGCCCTGGGCCGCGGCCTTCTGCAGCCAGTAGGCCGCGCGCACGTCGCTGTGCTCGTCGGCGCGGCGGTTGCGCCAGGCGTACATGCCGCACTCCAGCTGCGCGGCGCAGTGGCCCATGTCGGCCGCCCGCTCCAGGTAGCCCTGGGCCTCGGCCACGCAGCGCTGGGAAAATTCCGGTTTCAGATAAATGCGCGACAGCGCGTACCAGGCATCGGCCAGGCCCTGCTCGCCCGCTTGCGTCAGCCAGCGTATGGCGCGCTTGAAATTGACGGCGGCGATGCCGTTGGCCTGGCGCCGGCCGTCGCCGTCCATGCGGGAGAACCACAAGCCCAGCGCCAGCTGGGCCTGGCGGTCGCCGCCGTGCGCGGCCAGTTCGCGGCAATGATGCAGTTCGTCCCGGAACGCGGCGTCGCGGCCGGCCTCCTCGTCGAGCAGCGCGGCGCAGCGCGCCAGCAGCGTCAGCTGGGCCGGCTGGAGCGGCCAGTCGACCGCGCGGGCCGCCTCGGCGTCGGCCGGGGCGCCGTCCAGCAGCTTGCGCGCCAGCGGCAGCGCCCGTTGTAAAAACGCCGCGCGGTCGCCGTGCCAGGCTTGTTCCAGCACCGCGTACTGGGCGGCGGCCAGGCCGCCGTCGGCCGCCCGGTCCAGCCACTGCTGGCGGGCGTTGGCGCGCTGCGAAGGCGGACCGCCGCGCCGCGCCGGCAGCGGCGCCACCGGCGCCGGCGACGGCGCGCCCGTCTGGTGCGCCAACCGCCATTGCG